>NZ_RZOM01000208.1:0-7036 GCF_003999175.1 Mesorhizobium sp. M7A.F.Ca.ET.027.03.2.1
CAGGCTCGTCCTCCAACAGTTGCCGCAGTTCCCCTGGCTCGAACGCCATCATTGGTGGGGAGGCAGGCTCGTCCTCCAACAGTTGCCGCAGTTCCCCTGACTCGAACGCCATCATTGGTGGGGAGTCAGGCTCGTCTTCCAACAGTTGCCGCAGTTCCCCTGGCTCGAATGCCATCATCGGTGGGGAGGCGGGTTCATCCTCCAGCAGCTGCCGCGGCTCTTCCTCGTGCGGCAAGCGCCTCCTTAGCCGGTCTTGCAGCGCCTGCCGATCGGCAACGAGGTTGTCGAGGGGCAGCGGCTCGTGGTCTGGCCGCTGCCCTTTCACCAATCGTTCAACCAGCGCCCACGTGCCCTCCAGGACAAATACGCCGCAATCATAATGGTTCGTCTGTCTGGCCATGGGGGCTGGCGCCAAGGTAGCATTCAGCAGTCCTGCGAGCTGTTTTGCAGGCACGTCGTTATATCCCTCTCGCTGGAGGGAGTCGTAGTGATAGGCGAACCGCCTTTCGGGGTCGCGGCGATCAACGAGCAGCAGCGACCAATGGGTGCCGGGGCTAGTAGCCGTGCCATTATTCACTGGCAAGAACAGGAAGTCGGCTGTGGCGTTGTTTTGATTATAGATGGACTGCAATATGCCTCGAGCGTCTTGCGGCGACGTGTGTCGCAGTAGATGGGATACGGAAGGATCCACCAGCCGAGTCCGGGCAGCGAGCGCCGGATTGATCCCCTGCAGTTGCCGCTCCAGCAAATTGTAATCTCTCTGGACATGGGCGTCGCTCAGCCATTCGGCGGCGCCGAGCACCCGCCCCGTTGCAACGTTGGACGGGGCTGTCGGATCGAGCGCCCCGATCTGAGCCCCAGAGGAACTGGTCGTCAGTGTGGTCACATCAACCAGTGGAAGGCCGCGGTAGGTGCCTGGCAGCTTAGCGGTTGCTGGCGAGGCGGGTTGGGGAGCTCTTGCCGGTGCCGCTGGCCCAGCTTCAGCAGCGGCCCCAACGCGCCTGGTGACTGCGTCTGCCGGATGAGCAGCAAGGACAGTTTCGCGCCCGAGCACAATGCGCGGCAGGATATCCCGGAGGTGAGCCAATGCAGAACCGATACTTAGTCTATTACCATAGGAGACAGCCTTGAAGCTCTCAACATCTTTATCCAGCGATTTGTCGTGAATCCGAGCGGCAATCCCAGGCTTGTTATTTTGACGCAGATACTGGCTAAAATGTCTAAGAAAATTTGTATAGCCGCCCACGGTATCTGGATTCCGTCCGGTCGCAGGCGCTGCCAGGTACTCCTTGGTCGAAGCGGCTCTGTAATCTCTAATGAGCTCGGCATCGTCAGGATAGGGGATCACGAGAGGGCGACCCATAATCGGGGCTCCGCTTGTCGACTTCTTGAGGTAACGCAGTGCGCCAGCCACGGTGGAGGAACCACCCGTACTCTCGTACTCCTTGAGATCCTGATCCAGCGACGAATGGTAAAGCCGAGCAGCAAACCCTGGCTTGTTGTTTTGAAGGAGCCACCGACTAAAGCCGAAAAGAGAATTTACATTGAAAGTGACCGTGTTCGCGCTGGCCTTACCCGCGTGGAATGCTGCCCTCAGCCCTTCGATAGCGGTCGCATCGTTGGAATAGACAGGACGCTTGTCGGAACCGTTGGGGACTACAATTGGACGATCCGGCTGCACTGTCGAGGACATCGAACCACCACCTCCGGGATGCGGTGCTGGGGTGGATTCGTGTTCATCCCTCTGCCTGACGAGCTGCGCCTCAGATTCCGGTGTAGCCACCTTATGAGGATCCTGCATCGGTTCGATCCCCTCCATCTCCTGCTGCAACCAAGCCAAAGCTTGGCGAGCGGCGGCTTCATCAACCGCGGAGGATGTCTCCACACCTCTGGCGGACGCCGGCAGAGCCTGCTCCGCCCGCCGTCGAAAGAGCTCTGGCGAGGCGGATTTCTCCGCCCACAATCTGGGCTGCGTAGCGAGTCCCCGTCCAGATTTATGTGGCACCGCCTCGCTTGGCAGCGGGCTGCTCCTGTCCCGTGCAGCTACCAGCCCCTCCGGGGCGCCCTGGTCGCCGTGGCGCCAGTTCAAGTGAGGGACGGCCTCTCCAAAGTCGGGTGCTTGGTGTTGGTGCGCGGTTGGGGCGAGAGACAATGGTAGATCGGTGCCCTCCTTATAACCTACCGGCAGGAGCTCCTCTGGCCAATCGAATCCCTGCTGTGGTGCGGTATGCTGAGCAGCGTCGCCACGGGGACGAGCCTCCATGCTGACCGCGTTTTCCAGATGACTCCCGAGTATAACGCGCGGCGGGTGCTTGCGGATATAAACCAGTGCAGATTCGATCGGAGCTCCACGAGTAGAGGAGGCGGCCTTGTAGCTCTCAACATCTTTATCCAGCGATTCATCGTAAATCCGGCCCGCAATCCCGAGCTTGTCATTTTGACGTAGGTAATGACTGAAATGGTTAAGAGCAGTTGCGTAGCCGCTCGCGGATCTGAAATGTCTAGTGAGCGCGGCGTCGTCAGGATGGGGGTTCAGGACAGCGCGACCCACAATCGGGGCGGCTCCGCCTATCGGCTTCATCAGTTGACGCAGTGCGCCAGCCACTGTGGAGGAACCACCCCTACTCTCGTACTCCTCGAGATCCTGGCTCAGCGACGGATGGTAAAGCCGAGCAGCAAACCCTGGCTTTTTGTTTTGAAAGAGCCAACGACTAAAGCCGAAAAGAGAATTTGCGCTGCGAGTGACCGTGTCCGGCCTGGCTTTACCCGCAAGGAGTGCAGACTTCAGCCCTTCGATGGCGGTGGCATCGTTGGAATAAACAGGACGCTTGTCGGCACCGTCGGGGGCCACAATTGGACGATCCGGCTGCACTGTCGAGGGCATCGACCCATCGAGATGCGGCGCTGGGGTGTATTCGTGCTCATCCCCCTGCATCGCGAGCTGCGCCTCCCGTTCCGATGTACCCACCTGATGGGCAGGGAGTTGCATCATCGCGCGAGCGCCTGAGTCACCAACCTGACCTGGTTGCCGCTCAGTGACAGCATGCTGCAGATTGCTTTGGATCCTCTGCCTCTTCGTTGGTCTCAACTCACCTTTGCCATGCGAGCCATTGACGAGGACATCCTCGCCTGGTGCACTCATCAACTCATCCGCCGCCTGCAATTCGCCCAAGTGCTGCTCAAAACCGGCTTGGCCGGCTTGTCCGCTTGCTCGTGCGGTACGGCGTGCTGCACCTGCAGCCAAGCTGCTACGATGAATGTCCAGTTTGTACGGGTGCACGCTAGCCTCACTTCCACAGATCACATGAGCAACCTACTCAGGCAAGCTTTCGAAAGGCTGACGAGGTCCGCCGCCGCGGAAGGCGAAGGCTGGTTTTCTGCTCAGCGGTTGACGGCCTAGCGTGTTGCGGCCGCGCCGGGTATCACGCCAATCAATCTGAATAGTCGATGCGTCAAACGAACCAGGATAGGATTTTCGTAGCGGGGCTGCTCTACTCACTCTTGTCCTGAGGTAGAATTCAACCATATCGCCGAGCAACTGGATGCCGATTGGATACCCGATCCGGAAAGCTTCAGCTCATATGTGACGCGAGGATGAGAATCGTGGCAGCTCCAGACCGACGGGCTGCCACCCACAGCGGCGATGACCGACGAGGGTCTTCTATTGCCAAGGTAATCGTCCGTTCGGGGACCTATGTGTTCCTATGCTCGTCGAGCGGATCGGGTGGGCCGCACCGCCGTAGCGTTACGGCGAGCGGAAGCGGCGTTGGGTGCGGCTTTTCCCCTGAACGCTTCACACCAGGCTGATAGGGGATCTTGCAATCGCACACACGCGGTCTGCAGGCGTGCCTATCAAGCAGTTTGCTCAGACCAACGTCGCGGCGAGCCTATCCTCAATACGCAGCGCAAGTCCTAGACTCCACGATCGTCCTTCGGTGCAGATTTGCTCGCGCCTCGCCCTGATTACAGCCGATAAGGCGAGCTAACAATTGCAAGAGCCACAAGCTACTCCAGCTCGATCGGTTTGCTGTTCCAGTCGGGCGGGGTCTGACCGAGAATGTTGCGAACGAAGAAGTCTAGGAGTTTGCGCTCGGTGTAGGTGCCTAGAGTATGGTGATTGGCACCAGGAACGTAGACAATGTCAAAATCTTTTCCTGCCTTGATGAGTCGATCGGCAAGCTGGAACGAGCAAAACGGATCGACATTATCATCCATTTCGCCGACCGCGATCATCAGCTTGCCCTGCAGCCTGTGAGCATTGTCAACGGCGGAGGATTGCGAATATTCAATGCCGACCGGCCACCCCATCCACAGTTCATTCCACCAGGTCTTGTCTATCCTGTTGTCGAAGCAGCCGTTTTTGGCGACGGCGACCTTGTAGAAATCGGGGTGAAAGAGCAGCGCGCTGACTGCACTCTGGCCGCCGGCGGATGCGCCAAAAATGCCGACGTTGGATATGTCGTACCATGGATATTGCGCGGCCGCCGCCTTGTGCCACAGAATGCGATCGGGAAATCCTGCGTCCTTCAGATTCTTCCAAGCAACATCATGGAAGGCGCGGGAGCGGTTGTTGGTGCCCATGCCGTCGATCTGAGCAACGACGAAGCCCAGCTGCGTGAGCGGCTCTGTCCACCGCGAGAAGGATTTTGGGACGAAGGAGCCGTGGGGTCCAGCATAGATATTCTCCACAACCGGGTATTTCTTCGTCGGGTCGAAGTTGGCTGGCAGGTGGAGCACACCCCAGATGTCAGTTTTGCCGTCGCGCCCCTTGGAATGGAAACTGAGCGGCGGCTGCCAGCCTGCGGCGACGAGCTCGGAAATGTCGGCCGTCTCGATCTGCTGGAGCTTGGCATTGTCGCTGGCGCGGTAGAGTGCCATGCGCGGGGGCAGATCGATGCGTGACCAGAGATCGACATAATAGCGCCTGTCAGGCGAGAACTCGATATGGTGGTTGGCCGGTTCGGGCGTCAGTGCAGTCAGTCCCTTGCCGTCAAAGCCGATGCGGTAAGCATGGACCCAATAGGGGTCCTCCTGCGAGTTCATCCCGCTCGCCTCGAACCAGATCTGACGCTTCACCGGATCGACATGGTTGACCCTCCGGACGACCCACTCACCTCGGGTGATCTGGTTTTCGAGCGCGCCTGTCCGGCCGTTGAAAAGATACAAATGCTCATACCCGTCGCGCTCTGATGCCCAGATGATCTCCTTCCCGTCATCGACATCGTAACGGAAGATTTTTCCGGCATCCTCCTGGCCATGCCCCAGCGGCAAATAATCCACGAATGTCTCGCTGGTCTCATCGATCAGGGAGCGCCCGCGGCCCGAGGCGGCGTCTACCTCGACCAAGCGATAGAGCTGATGCCCGCGCTGGTTATATTCGAAAGTGAAGCCGCGGCTGTCCGCCCACCACCGGAGAGGGGAAAGTTCGAAGACGTTCGAGAAGAGGGCACCGTCAATCACGATCTGGCGCCGGCCGGCAATGTCGAACAGGACTGGTTGGGGCAGCGGAAGGACATCGCCCGGCCTGGGATAGAATATTGTTGAATATTCCCGCTCCAACTGGTCCGTCGATGAATTGAGGTAGCGGACCTCTCGCCTATAGCCGGGGCGAACAAGGTAAGCGGCGAGGTGGCGCGAGTCCGGCGACCAGCTCAGCGTCGAAAAGACGTAGCAATTGCCTTCGGCTCCGTCCCGGCTCAGAGGAACATCCTGCAATCCGTCCTCGCTGCGCAGGAAAACGTTGCAGTTCTTGATATAGGCGATCCATTTGCCGTCGGGCGACGCGTTGCTCTTGTCGGGGTTGTTCTCCGCTGGCGGCGTGTAGCGGTGGCTGAGCTCCCTACGGTCCCCTTTCCTTGCATCGAATGTGGTGCTGGTACAGTCATAGCTTGCAAGGTCGCAGCTCCACCGGGTGTCTTCAATCTGGAAGTCGAGCCTGCGACCATCCTCACTCAGTTCGAAACGGTCGAACGGAAGATTGCCGGCTTGATAGCTCTCATGGCTCACCTTGTTTAGCGCTGCCGCCAGACGCGCCTGATCGAAAGCGGGCCGCTTGAAACCCGTGGCAGCATCGACCTGCATGAACTGCTGCTCGCCGTGGCTAGTCCGGCGGTAGACGAAGGCTTCACCCCCGGTCAGCCAGAAAGGCATTTTGGGGACATTGACAGTGAGCCCGCCATATCGATCGTTGATCGTAAGTGCGCGCTTGAAATCGGCCGGCGCTAGCGTCGGGTGTAAACTTTTCGAACCCTTGGCCAGCGTCTGAGTTGCCGATCGCCATGCCGCGCGCGTCAAAGCGCCGATCCTGGACATACCTGTTCACTTCTTTCGGTTTTCGGAATGCTAATTTTGAAGTTGGGTTCTCGTCGCCGGTCTGCAGCAGCGCCGAGCGTCGCCTTGGAGGAGAGCCAGCACGCGGGTGCAGCCAGGCACGCGCAACAGGGGCGCTCCTTGGACATCCAGGCACTGGTTCGGGTGCCGATTGAAGAGTTGGCGTCCGTCGCCGAAACAACCAGGAAAGAGCGTCCATGCAGCCCTGACGCGACTATTTCCCCGCGAGTATGGCCGCTTGCTTTTCTGCATCATCTGAAAGGTCCTGCTCTAGTCGGGCCGGATGTCACCCCGGCAGATTGTGCTATTTCGACAATCTCCGAGCGATTGCCGCCGGCCCATGACGAGGTTTACCGATAGGGCGCAATATGCGTGCCAAAGGAAAAGCGGTTTAATACACGGCAATCCGCCTATGTCGCATCCCCAACATCGTCGCACACCGGACAATGCCGGACGATATTGTCCCGGGGCGTCAAATTGGTTTGATGGTGACCCAACAACTGGCGGATGACGATCTCGAAATGCGCGACAACGGCCTCGGTGGACACTGTCGCCGCGCCCAGCACGCTGGCCGCCTGCCCGGCGATGTCCGCGCCCAGGCGGATGGCCTTGGCCACGTCGACGCCATCGCGGATCCCGCCCGACGCGATCAGCTTCACCGTTGGCAGCGCCCGACGCACCGCCTGCACGCTGGTCAGGGTGGGAA
>NZ_RZOM01000209.1:0-7028 GCF_003999175.1 Mesorhizobium sp. M7A.F.Ca.ET.027.03.2.1
GGTCTGGACTGGTCCAGCCGGTTTCCCTCGATCCTGGCCGAGGCTCGCAAGCTCGAGGTGCGCTCCGCCCTGATCGACGGCGAGGCAGTGGTGATCGATGCTGTCGGAAGATCCAACTTCCAGGCGCTTCAGAATGCGTTGAAGGGTGCGCCGGCGACTATCGACTTTTATGCCTTCGACCTGCTGCAGCTCGACGGCGAAGATCTGACAAGGCTTCCTCTGCTCGAGCGCAAGGAGAAGCTAGAGGCGATTTTACCGAGGAAGAATCCGGTCCTTCGTTACTCTGAACATATCCTCGGCCGCGGAGAAGAGCTGCTCGATCGCTTTTGCGCAGCCGGCCTCGAGGGCGTCATCTCGAAGCTCGCGGATTCGAGTTACGTGGCGGCGCGCGGCGCGAGCTGGCTGAAGATCAAATGCATCAAGCGACAGGAATTCGTGATTGTCGGCTGGACACCATCCGACAAGGTCCGCGCGTTTCGATCCTTGATCCTGGGTGTGAATGACGGCGGCAAGCTGCGTTACGCCGGCAAAGTCGGCACCGGACTCGATACCGCTGAACTTCTTCGACTCTTGAAGATCATGGCACCGCTTGAACAGAAGGCCGCTACCGTCGACGCGCCACGGGCCGAAGTGCGCGGCGCGCACTGGCTGCGTCCGAAGCTGGTCGCGGAGATTGCCTTCACGGAGATGACCAATGAAGGGACGTTGCGCCATCCGAGCTATCTCGGTTTGCGCGAAGACAAGAAGCCGGAGGCAGTCGTGCTCGAGACGGAGCGCCGCACGGCCAATCTCGCCGCGCCTGCGAAAATTGCCATTGCCATCAGCAACCGAGACCGCGTCATCTATCCCGAGTCCAACATCACCAAGGGACAGCTCGCCGACCATTATGCGGCGGTGGCGCCTATCATGCTTCCTTGGGTCGGTAGCCGGCCAATCAGCCTGGTTAGATGTCCACAGGGCCGGGCGAAGAAATGCTTCTTCCAGAAACACGACGCGGGCAGCTTTGGCGACAAAGTCCACCATGTTGGTATCACGGAAAAGGACGGCCACGAGGAACCCTATCTTTATGTCGACGATCCCGACGGACTGATGACTTGCATCCAGATGGGAACGATCGAGTTGCATGGGTGGGGAGCTCGGATCGAGGACGTCGAAAAGGCCGACCGCCTCGTGTTTGACCTCGACCCGGATGAAGGCCTCGATTTTGAGGCCGTCCGCGCGGCCGCCTTTCAGTTCCGCGATATCCTAAAATCGCTGGGGCTTGCGACTTTCCCCATGCTGACAGGAGGCAAAGGGGTGCATGTCATCGCTCCCCTCATCCCGCGCGCCGAGTGGCCAGAGGTGAAGGACTTCGCGTCTCGCCTGGCGCAGGCGGTCGCGCAGAGCGATCCGGCCCATTTTACGGCCGTGTTGTCAAAGGCGCGCCGCAAGGGTCGTATCTTTGTGGACTATCTTCGCAATCAGCGCGGGGCGACCGCGATCATGCCCTACAGCGCAAGATCACGACCGGGCGCTCCTGTCGCGGCCCCCATCACGTGGGCGGAGATGAAGACAATAGATGCACCCTCTCACTTCCATATCGGCGATGCACCTGAACTGAAGAAGCGCGCAGCCTCGAAAGCTCTGGCCGGATGGGGTCGCGCTGAGCAATCCTTGCCCAATCTGTAGCGTCCGACGCGAGAAGAGGCAGTAAAGCCGGGCTTCTAGGGCACCGCGGCGCCCATGGCCTTGCCTGATTGGAACCTGCGGAGATCGGCCTCGTTTGGCTGAAGCCATGGCAAAAACGGATTCGAGAACTGTCGCCAGTCTTTTGAGGGAATACGCGCAACGGAGGTCTATGCGCGGCGATAATCCCTATCGCACAAAGGCATACTTGCGCGCGGCAGACAGTCTGACGGCGCTGTCGCAGCCGCTTGATCGGATCATCGCCACCGGCGCCCTCACCAAGATCCCGGGGATCGGTGACGCGATCGCAGACATCGTGACCAAGCTTTACCAAACCGGCACGCACCCAAGCCTTGAGAAGCTGCGCGAAGATGTTCCAGCGGGCGTGATGGAGCTGTTTGCCATACCTGGGCTTCGTCCCGATAAGATACTGAAGCTCCATCAGGCGCTCGGCGTAAACTCGCTGGCGGAGCTCGAGGCCGCAGCAAGAGAAGACCGCATACGCCCAGTCAAAGGCCTCGGCGCCGCGCTTCAGACAAAACTCCTGCAGAACCTGGCCATCGTGCGAAGCGGCGAAACGCAACTTCACCTGCACAAGGCCGCCGTTCTTCTCGAACATGCGGTCATATCGGTGAAGCAAGAGCATCCAGAGTTTTCGCGCGTCGAAATTGCAGGTGACTTCCGGCGCGGTTGCGAACTCGTTTCCGACTTCATCCTGGTCGCGCAGGCCAGAAAGTCGACTGGAATCGAGGATACCACCCTCAGGCTTGTTGTCACGGACAGGAAGCACTTTGGCGCGAGCCTGCTCGAAGCAACCGGCTCGGCAGATCACCTTGAGCAACTGAAGACGTTCGCGGCCGACAAGGGATTCACCCTAAACGCCGACGGGCTTCATCGCGGGAGAAAGCTGATCGCGTCAGCGTCAGAAGAAGAAATCTACCAAGCTCTAAACTTGCAGTTTATCCAGCCTGAATTGCGCGAAGGCAGGGACGAGATTGAGCGGGCGGCAAAGCAGAAGCTACCCGCCCTCATTCGGGATGAAGATCTGCACGGCATCCTGCATTCTCACACGACCGCATCCGATGGCACCGAAACGCTTGAGGCAATGGCTGAAGCCACGCGCAAGCGCGGTTTCGAATACTATGGCGTCGCCGATCATTCGCAGTCCGCTCACTATGCAGGCGGCCTTTCGTTGCAGGAGATTGCTGAACAGCACCGCGAAGCTGACCGGCTGAACAAGGCATACAATGGAAAATTTCGCATATTGAAGGGCATCGAGGCGGACATCCTGGCGGATGGCTCGCTCGATTACCCGAATCATATCTTGGAGCAGTTCGATTTCGTCGTCGCGAGCGTGCACAGCCGCTTCAAGTTGCCCAGGAAGGAACAGACGGAGCGTATCATTGAGGCGATCGGAAATCCTCGAACGACAATCATCGGGCACCTGACCGGTCGCCAGCTTTTGCGTCGGCCCGGTTATGATCTCGACGTCGACAAAGTCCTCAAAGCGTGTGCGAAACACGGCGTTGCTGTCGAAATCAACGCACATCCGTGGCGGCTCGACCTCGACTGGCGCTGGCATCAAAAAGCACTCGATCAGGGCTGCATCTTCAGCATCAACCCGGACGCCCATTCGATCCGTGAACTCGACCATATGCATTGGGGTGTCGAGATCGCGCGCAAGGGCGGTGTTCCTGCCAAGCGGGTCCTGAATGCGATGCGTTTGACAGCTCTCCTTGCGCATCTCGCACGGCGCAGGCAAACGCGCTGACCTGCTTGTGCGTCCGGCCGGTCAGCGCAGGAGTCCCTCATTCTCAAAATCTTCCCAGCCGCGCAAACTGGAGTGCGAGCTCTCATCGGGGCCATTGCCAGCTGAAACTGCAGTTCCGCGACCGCTTCTTTGGGCACGTTTCATAGCGGCCTTCCCCGCGGCTCGTCGCCTATTCTCTGCAGCTGTCGCGGCGTCCTGTTCGCGCCAGACCGTAACCAGGTCGCGGTCAAGCACATCCTCCACGTGCCGCGGGTCGAATACGTGAAAGGTGATGTTCCGTGCCCGCCCGCGGAGTTTCACCGTTTTCGTCCCGGCGCTCTGCAAGCGCCCATCTTTCAGCCAGCGGTGCCGTTCGCCCGTCGAGATCGTCAGAATGTCCTCGATTTCACGGGGGATTACAGGCAGGTCTTCGATATTCTGCAGTGCTTTGGAAACGATCCCGATTACCACCTGCACGTCATTCTCGGCGCCCTCGGACAGGCGCAGGGTGAGCACGCGGGACTCGATATGGAGCAGGTTCCTGAACTCCGTTGGAAGGCGGCCGCGTATTTCGAGAAAAATACCCCTCGCTCTGACGGACGATCCAAGCGTTGCAGCCGGGGTTAAAGGCCACTCTCCAATCAGCTTCGTTATCGCATTGATTTTTCGGCGCGTGGACATGCCCGTTTATATAGGTCACCGATTGTCAGCAGCGATGAGCCGATCGCAAAGCCAATGAGCCCTATCCGCCTGCGGTCTCAACCACGATGCCCTAAAGGCGCAACCACGATTGTTAGCGGGCGTGATTGCAATTCGGCTGACAAGAGCCGGCAGAGATATCTCACAGTGCGTTGCCGCGTGGCGCTTTGGGGACGTTTGCGGACAGTGTTTCAGCCGCCGGATCTTCAGAAGCGGACTTTTAGGTCGGTACAGATCGGCCTGAAGTAACCCAAGCGAGTTCGAAATCAGCGTTGATCCAAATAGAAGTTGCCGGGGATGAGGTGGGGTGCGAAAATCAGCGCAAGATGCGGCCGCGCGGCTCTTGGCAGATGCGTTAGGGACAGAGTTCGTTGGCGGCATCGAGAGGTGGTGACGTAAGAAACGATGGCTGACGAAAAAACTGGGAGGCCTAACAGGCGATCAAAACCGGGTGTCGATCTGGCGGCGGAGCCGGCCCCGCCAGTCCGCAGCGCTCAGGCACGTCCCGACGCCCCTCAGGAAACCACTGTTGAGCCTCCGACCATTTCCGTCGTCGGCATCGGCGCGTCAGCCGGCGGCATCGAGGCGCTTGGCCGCTTCTTCGATGCGATGCCGGCGGACAGCGGTTGCGCCTTCGTGGTCGTCTTGCATCTCGACCCGAAGCACGAAAGCGAGATGGCGCGTGTTCTAGCATCTCACACGACCATGCAGGTTGCGCAAGTTGTGGACGGCATGCGGATCGTTTCCGATCGGGTCTATGTGATCGCTCCCGATACCGACCTCAAAATCAGCCATGGCGGGCTGCACGTGTCCCGACCGGCAGAGGTCCGCGGCAACCGCCATCCCGTCGATGTCCTGTTCCGATCGCTTGCGGCGGACCAGCGGGAGCGGGCTATCGCCATCGTTTTGTCGGGAACCGGCAGCAATGGTACCGAGGGCCTGAAGGACATCCGGGCCGAGGGCGGCATGAGCCTCATTCAAGCCCCCGAAACCGCGAAATTCGACGGTATGCCGAGGAGCGCCATAGCGGCGAATTTGGCCGACCATGTCCTTGCTCCTGAACAGATGCCGGACAGGGTACTTGCTTACACGCGCCATGGTTATGTCGCCGCACCTATCGAAACGGCACCTGCCGTACTGGGCGGTGGCGAGGCGAAGATCGAGCAGGTTCTCGAAATTCTGCGCGCCCGAAGCGGATATGATTTCAGCAGTTACAAGCGCAGCACCCAGCGGCGGCGCATCTACCGCCGCTTAGGCCTCAAGAACATCGAGACGCTTAGCGGGTATCTGGACGAGTTGCGGGCCAATCCCGACGAAATCACCACGCTTGTCTCGGACCTGATGATCAACGTGACCGGATTTTTCCGCGACGCCGAGGCATGGAAAACGTTATCGGATCTGGTGATCGCTCCACTGGTCGCCGAAAGAGAGTCAGGGGCCACGATACGGATTTGGGTTCCTGCTTGCTCGACGGGCGAGGAAGCCTATTCCATTGCCATGCTGGTAATGGAGCACGCGGCTGCCGCTGGAAAGCGGTTCGATCTCAAGGTGTTTGCCACCGACGCGCAGGAAGACAACCTTCGCAAGGGCCGCGACGGCGTGTATCCGGCGGCTGCAGTGGCCGAGTTCCCGCCGGAGCGCATCCAGCACTTTTTCGACAGACTCGATGGCAACTTTCAGGTCAGCAAGGAACTTCGCGACACGATCGTCTTTGCGCAGCACAATCTGTTGCGCGATCCGCCCTTCTCCCGGCTGGATCTGGTTTCGTGCCGCAATTTCCTGATCTATCTCGAACCCGACGCGCAGCAGCGTGTCATCGCCCTTTGTCATTTCGCGCTGCGTCGGGGCGGACATCTGTTCCTTGGTAATGCCGAGACGGTCGGCCACCTCGACGATCTGTTTGAGAGCTGCTCGAAGAAATGGCGGATATACCGCCGCGTCGGACCGACGCGGCATGACCTCATCGACTACCGGGAGCACCGCAGACCAGTGGGACCAGATTGGACTGACAAGCCAGCGTCACCTCCGCCCGACTCGGCAGCATCGGTCGCAGAAACTGCGCGGCGCGCCTTGCTTGAACGTTATGCTCCGGCATCCGTCCTGATCGACCGCAAGGGCCGCGCGCTCTATTTTCATGGAACGACAAGGGATTATCTGGAGCAGCCGCCCGGCGAGCCGACGCGGGATTTGCTGAGCATGGTCCGCGAAGGGCTCGCTCTCAAACTTCGATCCGCGATCCGGGACGCTTCCAGGGAAAACAGAAGCGTCACAGTCAGTGCCCGCACGCGGTCCAGCAAGACCGGTGCGGTCACCATGACAGTCGTGCCGCTGACTGGGCGGCCTGGAGAGAGCGGCCATCTGCTCGTGAGCTTCACACCGCAGGGGCCTGAAGCCGGCGGTGGCCCGGCAGCTCCGCGGGACGAAACGGCAGAAACTGCCTCTGGCGAACGCGCGCTTCAGGAAGAACTGAAAGCGACGCGCGCCGAGCTGCGGAGCACTGTCGAGCATCTTGAAACCGCCAATGAGGAGCTGAAAGCGTCGAACGAGGAAGCTACCTCGATGAACGAGGAGCTTCAGTCCACGAACGAGGAACTGGAAACCTCCAAGGAAGAGCTCCAGTCGTTCAACGAGGAACTGAACACTGTCAATAGCCAGCTTCAGCACAAGATCGGCGAGTTGGAAGCGGCCACCAATGATCTCAACAATCTGTTGGCCGGATCCGAAACCGCGACGCTTTTCCTCGATGAAAAACTGCGCATCAAATGGTTCGCTCCCGCGACCAAGGAACTCTTCGATCTTGTTTCGACCGACATCGGCCGTCCGATCGCCCACTTCGCGCGCAAGTTCGCCGACGATAACCTGATAATTGATGCCGAAACGGTGCTGAAAAAGCTTGCCCCGATCCTCGCAGAGG
>NZ_RZOM01000020.1:0-16589 GCF_003999175.1 Mesorhizobium sp. M7A.F.Ca.ET.027.03.2.1
CATTATCGGCGGCCTCGGCTCGCTGCGCGGCACGGTCGTCGCCGCCGTGCTGATCGGCCTCTCCGACGGCATCATCTCGATGTTCTTCTCGCCGACGCTGGCCAAGATCATTGCCACGCTGCTCGTCGCCATGGTGCTGGTGTTCCGCCCGCAAGGCCTGTTCGGGACGGCATCGCGATGAGCGAAGCTTCGCCGGCAAAAGCCTATGCCCTGCATCTCGGCGTCATCGCCCTGCTCTTCGTGCTGAGCTTCCTGCTGCCGGACTACTATCACGGCCTGCTTGCCCGCATCATGGTGCTGGCGGTCTTTGCCATGGGCTACAACATGCTGTTCGGCTATGCCGGCCTGCTCAGCCTCGGCCATGCGATGTTCTTCGCCGCCGGGCTCTATGGCGCCGGCCTTGCCGTCATCCAGCTCGGCTGGAGCGTACCAGCGGCATTCGCCTCGGGCCTCGGCTGTGGTGTTGTTGTTTCACTCGTGATCGGCCTGCTGGCGTTGCGCACCACGGGCGTCGCCTTCATGATCGTCACCATGATGTTCGCTCAAGTGTTCTACCTCCTCACCCTCTACTTCGCGACTTGGACCGGCGGCGACCAAGGCATGGTCGTGCCGCAGCCGGCGCGGGTGCTCAGCTTTGGCGCTACATCGCTCGAACTCACCAATCCGACGGTGCGCTACATGACAGCGCTGGCGCTGTTTTCCATCGTGCTGCTCGTCACATTGGCCATCGTCCGCTCCCGCTATGGCCGCGTGCTGGTCGCCATCCGCGAGAATGAGGAGCGCACGAAGATGCTCGGCTACGATACGTTTTCGAACAAGCTCGCCGCCGTCGTCATCTCCGGCATCATCTGCGCGGCCTCGGGGGCCGCCTATGCGCTGCTGTTCGGCTATGTCGGATCGAGCTTCGCGTCGGTGCAGTATTCGATCCTGCCGCTGCTGTGGGTGCTGCTGGGGGGTGCCGCGACGACGCTCGGGCCGCTGATCGGCACGCTGTTCATGTACTATGTCATTGATATCACCAGCGGCTACACCTCCGCCTATCTGCTGATCGTCGGCATCGCGCTGATCCTGCTGGTGCTGTTTTTCCCGAAAGGCATTCTGGGCAGCATCCGCCAGCGCTGGCTCGGGTGGCTGCCATGATGCCGCTTTTGACCACCAAGGGCCTGTCGCGCAATTTCGGTGGTCTGCGCGCCGTCGACAATGTCGATTTCGCGCTGATGCCGGGCGAGATCCGCGCCGTGATCGGCCCCAACGGGGCGGGGAAGACCACCTTCGTCAGCCTGGTCAGCGGCCGCATCCAGCCGTCTGCCGGCATGATCGTGTTCGACGGCGCCGACATCACCAATCTGCCTGCCTATGTCAGGGTGCGCAGGGGCATCGCCTACACCTTCCAGCTCACCAGCGTCTATGCCAACCTGTCCGTTTACGCCAACGTCGCGCTGCCCGCGCAACTGACGCAGCGGCATGGCAGTCTTTCCAAGAGCGCGATACAGGCCGCTGTCTTGACCGCACTGGAACGCACCGGCCTGGCCGATCGTGCCCACATGCCGGCCGGCCAATTGTCCTACGGCCATCAGCGCCTGTTGGAAGTGGCGATGGGCCTGGCGCTGAAGCCGCGCCTGCTGATCCTCGACGAGCCGACGCAAGGGCTGGCCGACAGCGAGATCGACAATTTCATCACCCTGGTGCGCGAGATCGCCAAGAACGCCACCGTGCTTCTGATCGAGCACAACATGCCTGTCGTCATGCAACTCGCCGACCGCATCACCGTCTTCAATGCCGGCAAGATCCTGGCCGAAGGCACCCCCGAAGCGATCCGCGAGAACGCGGCGGTGCAGGAAGCCTATCTGGGGACCGCCCCATGACCGAGGCAAAGTCCGAGGCGCTGACCATCTCTGGACTGGACTGCTACTATGGCGAGGTCCAGGTGCTCTATGGCCTCGACCTGGTGCTGAACAAGGGCGAGGTGCTGTGCCTGTTCGGCCGCAATGGCGCCGGCAAGACGACGACGCTGAAAGCCATCATGGGACTGGTTCCCTCAAGCGCCGGCTCGATCAAACTGGCTGGCCAAGAGTTGACTGGTCTGCCGGCGCATGAAGTGCCCAAGGCCGGCGTCGCCTATGTGCCGCAGGGAAGGCGGCTGTTCGCCGAAATGACGGTGGCCGAAAACATCGAGATCGGCCTGATGGCGCGCGGCAAGGGCAAGGCGACGCGTGAAAACGTGCTCGACCTCTTTCCATTGCTGCGCCAGCGGCTGCGGCAGCGTTCCGGCACATTGTCCGGCGGCGAACAGCAGATGCTGGCCATGGCGCGCGCGCTCTGTCTCGAACCGCAAGTGCTGCTGCTCGACGAGCCAACCGAAGGGCTGATGCCGTCGATGATCGCCAAGATCCGCGAGACGGTGTCGAAGCTGCGCGACATGGGCGTCTCGACCATCCTGGTCGAGCAGCGTGTCGATGCCGTGCTTTCGGTCGCCGACCACGTTGCCTTCATCGAAAACGGCCGCAACCGCGAGACGGTCGACGTCGAGGAGTTGCGCGCCGACCCGTCGGCGGTGCGCCGCTATGTCGGCGTCGGGTGATCAGCCGAAGAACAGAAAGCCCGCGACCAAAAATGTCGGGATCAGCACCAGCCCAGACCACAGCATGTAGCCGAAGAAGCCCGGCATCTTCACGCCGCGATGGCGGGCGATGGCGTAGACCATGAAGTTCGGTGCATTGCCGATATAGGTGTTGGCGCCCATGAACACGGCTCCGGCCGAGATCGCGGCAAGCGTCGAAGCGAACTCCGTCATCAGGTGCCTTGGGTCGCCACCGGCAAGCTCGAAAAACACCAGATAGGTCGGCGCATTGTCGAGGAAGGACGACAATGCCCCTGTCAGCCAGAAATAGGCGAGATCGTTGGGCGCACCCGAGGGTGAACTGACAAGCGACACCAGCGGCGCCAGTGCCCCCTCATGGCTCGCCCTGAGGATGGCGATGACCGGCACGATGCAGACGAAGATGCCGGCAAACAATTTGGCCACCTCCGCTATCGGACCCCAGTTGAAGCCGTTCGCCTCGCGGTGGCTCTTGTAGGAGAGCGGAAGCGACAGCAGGGCGAGCGCCAGGATGATGGCATCGCGCACCAGGTTCTGCAGTTCCAGGCTGACCCCGAACACGGAGAAGCTGACGCCCGGCTTCCAGGCCGCCGACAGCAGGATGGCGCCGATCACACCTGCCAGCAGCGGAAGGTTGGCCAGGCCGCGCAGGCGCACCGTCGTGTCCGGCGTCGGATCCTTGATCTTCGGCGCACCAGCCTCGCGCCGATGCAGGATGATGTCGATGCCCAGGAAGACGGCCAGCACGGCACCGCCGACGAACAGGGTCTCGCGCCAGAGATTGGCGGTCGTCCAGAAGAAGTCGACACCTCTGAGGAAGCCGACGAACAGCGGCGGATCGCCAAGCGGCGTCAGCGAGCCGCCGATGTTGGACACCAGGAAGATGAAGAAGATGACGACATGGGCGTTGAACGGCCTGTTATCGTTGGCGCGGATGATCGGCCGGATCAGGATCATCGAGGCACCGGTCGTGCCTATCACCGAGGCCAGCAGCGCGCCGACCAGCAGCAGGCTTGCATTCACCAGCGGCGTGCCGTGAATGTTGCCGGCAAGGAGAATGCCGCCCGAAATGGTGAACAGCGCAAACAGCAGGATGATGAACGACATGTATTCCGTGAGCAACGCATGCAGCACCGCTTCGGTCGCTGTGGGACCACCGAAGGCAGCCGCCAGCGGCACGATCACCAGTGCGGCCCAAAGGGCCGATATCTTGCCGTAGTGATGTTCCCAGACATGAGGAAACAGCAGCGGACCGGTGGCGATCGACAATAGCAGCCCGGCAAAGGGCAGCGCCCACCACAGCGACATCGAAGCACCGGGCAGGCCGTGGTCTTCGGCGGCGAATGCCTGTGCCGGAAACAGCATCGCGGCAATCATTGCAGCGCATGCTGCCAACAAGGGGATCAAATATAAAAAAGGCCCCCTCATCCGGCCGCTACGCGGCCACCTATGCCGGGGCGAGTCACGGGCCTCGCCCGTCCTTCGGACCCCCGCTGGGGAGAAGAGACGAGCTTCGGCGCCGGCAGCCTCCTCTCCCCTCGGGGAGAGGTCGGATTGCCCCGAATTGCCCTTCGCAATTCGGCTGGCAATCCGGGTGAGGGGGTGCTTGCCCAACGGCCGTTCAATCCGACAAAGGGTCTTCGAGCGTCACGCCGGCGTCGCGCATGCGCTGCAGCATTGTATCGAGCGAAGCGTTGAGATCGATGCCGCGGCAGGCATCGAGCCGCACTGTGGTTTTGAAGCCCTGGCTGACGGCGTCCAGCGCCGAAAAGCCGACGCAGAAATCGGTCGCCAGCCCGACCAGGGTCAGCGTGTCGATGCCGCGCTCCCGGAGGTAGCCGGCAAGGCCGGTCTGGGTCGTGCGGTCGTTCTCGAAGAAAGCCGAATAGCTGTCGATATCAGGCCGAAATCCCTTGCGAATGACGAGCTCGGCCTTGGTCCAGGCGAGGCCGGAATGGAAATCCGAGCCCAGGCTGCCCTGGATGCAGTGGTCCGGCCACAGCGTCTGCTGACCATAGGGCATTTCGATCATCGTGAAAGGCTGCGCGCCCGGATGGCTGGAGGCAAAGCTGGAATGACCGGCGGGATGCCAGTCCTGCGTCAGCACGACGTGGTCGGTTCGCCGGATCAGGTCGTTGACCAGCGGCACGATCTCATCGCCGCCGGCAACCGCCAGCGCGCCGCCGGGACAAAAATCGTTCTGCAGGTCGATGACAACAAGCGCTTCGTCGGCCATGGGCTTTCCTCTTCCGTATGCAGGCTCCAGTGGAAAATGCCGCTGACGCGACCGGACGCAGAAACTTGACCAGATGGCCGGCGGCGTCAACCTCTCGTGACATAACAAATGCGTGCCGGCCGGGCCGCCGCAAACTCGGGCTTTGACAAATCCTGCGGGCTTGATATCATTTGCATACGAATGAGTTTCTCGGCTCGAACGCCGGAAATACCGGATTCGGAAAGTTCCTTTCTGGAAGGCAAAGCGTGATCCGTTACGCGAAACCCACCTCGGTCGACGAAGCGCTCGCTTTGCTTGGCGAGGGCGCCTGGCGCATCCTTGCCGGCGGCACCGATTTTTATCCGGCACAGGGCAGCAAACCCTTCCGCGACAATGTTCTCGACGTTAACGGCCTGGCTTCGCTGCGCGGCATTGCCGAGACGAGCGATCATTTCGTCATCGGCGCGCGCACGACCTGGACCGACATCGTCCGCCATCCCTTGCCGCCGGCCTTCGATGCGCTGAAACAGGCGGCGCGTGAGGTTGGCTCGGTGCAGATCCAGAACGTCGCCTCGGTCGCCGGCAATCTCTGCAACGCATCGCCTGCCGCAGACGGCGTGCCGGCCCTGCTCGTCCTCGACGCGGAGGTCGAGCTGCGCTCAGTTGCCGCGACGCGGCACCTGCCGCTGCAGGACTTCATTCTCGGCAATCGCCACACGGCTCTGCTGCCCGGTGAGATGGTTACGGCGATCCGCGTGCCGAGAACCGCCGCTGCGGGCATGTCGGCTTTCGTCAAGCTCGGCGCGCGCCGTTATCTCGTCATTTCCATCGCCATGGTGGCGGCGCGTCTGGTCGTCCAGGATGGCCTTGTCCGGCAAGCGGCGGTCGCCGCCGGCTCCTGTTCGGTGGGGGCCAAGCGGCTGGCCGGCGTCGAAGCCGCGCTGCACGGTCTGCCGGTGGACGGCGGACTCGCCGACGCGGTCCTGGCCGCGCCGATGGCAGAACTGTCGCCGATCGCCGATGTGCGCGGCAGCGCCGAATACCGGCTCGATGCGGTGCGCGAGATTGTTGCCCGCACGGTGCTCGCGGCTATGGGGCTTACGACTGGCGAAGAGGTGGCGGCATGAGCCAAATTCAGCCTGACGCGCGTGAAGCCCTGCCCGATCCGGGCAGGGCCCAGCCAGGCTTCGGCGCTTTGCGCGCCGATATCGCCTTCGAGGTCAACGGCGCCGCCATCTCGGTCAATGTGCCGCCCCTGCGCCGCCTGTCCCTGGTGCTGCGCGATGAATTGCTGTTGACCGGCACGAAGGTCGGCTGCGACGCCGGCGACTGCGGCGCCTGTACGGTGCTGGTCGACGGCGATCCGGTCTGCGCCTGCCTGATGTCGGCGGCTTCCGCCGCCGGGACGGCGGTAACATCCGTCGAAGGCCTCGCCAATGGCCGGCTGTCGGCGCTGCAGGCCTCGTTCCTTGCCCATGGCGCGGCGCAGTGCGGCATCTGCACGCCGGCGCTGCTGGTCGCGGCAACGGCGTTGCTGGACAAACAGCCAAGCCCGACCGAGGCCGAGGTGCAGGATGCGCTGGGCGGTATTCTCTGCCGCTGCACCGGCTACCGGAAGATCATCGCGGCGGTGATGGATGCGTCCCTGCAGGGCGCAAGCCTCGATTTCCGCTTGCCTCGATCAGGCCATGCGATCGGCTCCTCGCCCGTCCGGCTCGATGGCGTGCCGAAGGTCACCGGGGCTGAGAAATTCGGCGGCGTTTCCTCCCCCGCCGATGCGCTGGCCGTGCTGGTGGTCCGCTCGCCGCATTATCACGCCGGCTTCGCCTTCGGCGATCTGGACGGCTGGGCGAAAGAGCACCCTGGCATCGCCGGTGTCTTCACAGCCGCCGACATTCCCGGGGAAAACTGTTTCGGCGTCATAGGCCCGTTCGCCGACCAGCCGGCGCTGGCGGAAGGGTTTGCCCGCCTTCGCGGTGAGGCTGTGGCGCTGATCGCCGGCGAGCGCGAGGCGATGCTCGATCTCGATTTGTCGGATTTTCCTGTCCGCTGGAGCGAACTGCCGCATTTTCTGCAACCTGCCGAGGCGCAGGCTGAGGGTGCTGCGCTGATCCATGAAAGTCGGCCGGCGAACCTGCTCACCTCCGGCCTGGTCGAGCGAGGCGACCCCGAGACGGCGCTTGCCGGCGCTGCGTTCACCGTGTCCGGCGCCATTGACACCTCCTATGTCGAGCACGCCTATATCGAACCGGAAGCCGGCTATGCCTATCTGGACGGCGACACGCTGGTCGTCGTCGCCTGCACCCAGGCGCCCTATATGGACCGCGACGAGACGGCGAAGGTGCTCGGCCTAGCCGTCGACAAGGTGCGCATCGTGCCGACCGCGACCGGCGGCGGTTTCGGGTCCAAGCTCGACGTTTCGCTGCAGCCGCTGATCGGCCTGGTGGCGATGAAGACGGGGCGGCCGGCGGCACTTGCCTACACCCGCACCGAATCGATGATTTCGACCACCAAGCGCCATCCTGCCGAGATGAGAGCGACCATCGGCGCCGATGCCGATGGCCTTGTCACCGGCATGATCTTCGAAGGTGACTTCAACACCGGCGCCTATGCAAGCTGGGGCCCTACCGTGGCCAACCGCGTGCCGGTGCACGCCTCCGGACCCTACGCGACGCCGAATTACCGCGCCGAAGGCCGCGCCATCCACACGCATGGGCCGATCTCCGGCGCCTTCCGCGGCTTCGGCGTGCCGCAAGCGACGATCATGCAGGAGACGCTGTATGACGAGCTAGCCGGCAAGCTCGGCATGGACCGGCTCGATTTTCGCTTGAAGAACTGCCTTCGTAACGGATCCGAAACGGTTACCGGGCAGCTTCTGGAGTCCGGCGTCGGCATTGCCGAATGCCTCGAATCGCTGCAGCCGCACTGGGTGCGCGCAACGGCCGATGCGGATGCGTTCAACCGTGCCAGCAGGGATAGAAAGCGCGGCGTTGGCGTCGCGTCCTGCTGGTATGGCTGCGGCAACACCTCGCTGCCCAATCCGTCGACCATCCGGGTCGGCATCGCGGCTGACGGCACGGTCATCCTGCACCAGGGCGCCGTCGATATCGGCCAGGGATCGAACACGGTCATCGCCCAGATATGCGCCGACGCGCTCGGCCTGCCGCTTGAGAAATTCCAGTTGAAGAGCGCCGATACAGCCATCACCCCCGACGCCGGCAAGACCTCGGCCTCGCGCCAGACCTTCGTCACCGGCAAGGCGGCCGAAAAGGCTGGCCGCGCCTTGCGCGAAAAGATCCTGCGCTTCGCCAATGTTTCGGAAAAAGCCGCTCTGCAACTGGACGGTTCGGTGATCGTCATCCGCGAGGGAGAAGCCACCCGCCGCATCGATCTCGCTACATTGGACGTGGATGCCGAAGGCTTCGTCTTTCGCGCCGAGGAGACCTACGACCCGCCGACGCTGCCCCTCGACGCCAAGGGCCAGGGCAAACCCTACGCCGTCTACGGCTATGGCGCGCAGATCGCCGAATTGGAGGTCGACCTCAAGCTCGGCACGGTGAAGCTGCTGAAAATCACCGCCGCGCATGATGTCGGCAAGGCGATCAACCCGCTGCTGGCCGAGGGCCAGATCGAAGGCGGCATTGCGCAAGGCATCGGCATGGCGCTGATGGAAGAGTATATCCCCGGCCGCACCGAGAATCTGCACGATTATCTCATCCCGACCATTGGCGACGTGCCGCCGATCGAGACCATCCTGATAGAAGTTCCGGATCCGGAAGGACCCTTTGGTGCCAAGGGTTTGGGCGAGCACGTGCTGATCCCGACGGCGCCGGCGATCCTCAACGCCATCCGCCACGCCACCGGTGTGCTGGTCACCAAGATTCCGGCGACGCCGACGCGTATCCGCGCTGGCATCCGCGAAAAAGATGGCATCCGCGAAAAGGAGGCACGCCGATGAGCGAGCTTGCCGAGCGCTTCGAAACCCATGATCCCGGCGAGAAGCTGGTGGCGGAGAAGATCCGCTGCGATGCCTGTCCGGTGATGTGCTACATCGCTGACGGGCGCACCGGAGCATGCGACCGCTACGGCAATGTCGGCGGCAGGATCGTGCGGACGGACCCGCTGACCATCCTCGACCATGCGGCCGAGACCGGCGCGGCAATCGTACCGTTCGTCGCCGAGGGCGAGGCATGGGACGGCGAACTGGTCAACACCGGCCGCCGCTTCGTCACCGCAATAGGCGCCGGCACCACCTATCCCGACTACAAGCCGGCCCCGTTCATCGTCAGCCAGGAAGTCGAGGGCGTCGATCTCGTCACCGTCGTCACCGAAGGCATTTTTTCGTACTGCGGCGTCAAGGTGAAGATCGATACCGACCGGCATATCGGACCCGAGACGGCAATAGTCCGCGCAGCCGGCGAAGCGATCGGCCATGTCACCACAGGCGAATATGGCTCGCAGATGCTGTCGCTGGGCGGTGTCCATCACCTCACCGGCGGCTCCAAGGCCGAGGGTCGCGCCACCTGTGACGCGCTGCTCAATCTGTGCAACCGCAAGCCGGTGGAACTGGCCATCGATGGCGGCGCCACCATCATAGTCGAAGCCGGCAAAGCACCAGTCATCGACGGCAAGCAGGAACACCGCATGCGTGTCGGCTGCGGCTCGGCCACCATCGGCATGTTCGCCACGCAATGGCGCGGCCTTGTCGACGAGGTGGTGGTGGTCGACGACCACATCACCGGCGTCGTTTCCGAGCATCAGGCCGGCAAGGTGCTGGGCTGGCAGGATACAGGTATAAAAATAGTCGGCCGCCGTTCGACGCCGGGCCGCTATTTCAAGGTCTCCGAACCCGGGCTGGGCTGGGGCGGCACCAGCATTTCAGACCCGCTGTCGATCCTCGGCGAATGGAATGCCAAGAAAGGCGCGCGGCCGGGCCTTTCGCTGCTGATGGTGTCGACCACCGGGGAACAGTTCGCCTATTACGAACTCGACGACGAACTGAAACCGGTGCAAAAACCTTTCCCCGAACGGCTGCAGAAGTCGGTCGGGCTGATCGAGGACAATTGCGAGCCAGCTTTGTGCACAGTGCTGTTCATCGGCGGCGCCGGCGGCTCGCTGCGGGCCGGCGTCACCGAAAACCCGGTCAATCTCACCCGCTCGGTTCAGGGCCTGACCACCTATGTCACGGTCGGCGGCGCGCCGGTCTATGTCTGGCCGGGCGGCGGCATCACGCTGATGGTCGATGTCACCAGAGTGCCTGAGGGTGCCTTCGGCTATGTGCCGACGCCGGCGCTGGTGGCGCCTATCGAATTCACGCTGCGCCGCGACGACTATGTCAGGCTCGGCGGGTACGAGGCCGAGATCCGCAGCGTCGAGGATATTGTCGCAAAAGGCGGTGAGTACCTGAATCCGCGCCGCGGCACAGGCGCCGAAGCCACCAATCCATGGCCGCCACTCGCGCAGCTGCGCCGTGCCGGCTCGAACGGGGCCGGGTGATGCAAGGCCCGCAAGCCAACTGGCTGCAGGACGGCAAGCGGCTCCATCTCAACCACGGGCCGATCGACCTGATCGTCGAGGTTTTTGGTGAGGCGGATGAATGCCGCCGAGCCTATGAACAGGCGGTAGCGCGGTTCCAGACGATCCTGATGGAGCTGGTCGAGGAGCTCCCCGAATTGCGACTACCGGCGTTTTTCCTGGCGCCGCGCACCTTCGCCGGCCCGACGGCGCGCCGCATGGAAGCAGCCGTCATGCCCCTGGCGGAATGCTTCATAACACCGATGGCCGCCGTCGCGGGATCGGTAGCCGACGAAATGCTCGCCGCATTGCTTGCCGGCCGCAAGCTCGATCGCGCCTATGTCAACAATGGTGGCGACTGCGCAATCCATATCGGCAGGGGACAGTCGATGGGATTGGCGGTCGCCGGCACCGGTAACGGCATGGCGGACCGGATCACGATCCGCGCGGAAGATCGCGTTCGCGGCGTTGCCACCAGCGGCTGGCGCGGCCGCTCCTTCTCGCTTGGCATTGCCGACGCCGTCACCGTGCTCGCGCGGACCGGCGCCGAGGCCGATGCGGCGGCGACCCTCATTGCCAACGCGGTGGACCTGCCCGGCAATCCAGCCATCAAGCGCATTCCCGCGCACGAACTGTCGCCCGACAGCGATCTCGGCGCGCGGCTGGTGACACATGGTGTCGGCACGCTTGGCCTTGGCGAAGTGGCGCGGGCGCTGGACAAGGGCCTTGCCGTCGCCGAAGATTTTCGCCGGCGCGGCCTGATTGCCGGATCGGCGCTGTTTCTTGGCGGTGAGATCCGCATCAGTGGCTCGGTCGCGCTTGCAGCGCCCAACAAAAGTTCGAGGGAGGAAGTTGCCCATGCCTGAGTTTTCGATCCGCAAAATCGCGGTGCTGACCGAAGAGATTTTTCACGAGGGCGGGCCGGTGGCCCAGGTGCCGCGCCGCCGCGCCGCCGCCATGGCCCTGGTGAAAAACCCGTTCGCCGGGCGCTATGTCGAAGACTTGCAGAGCGCCATGGACGATCTGAAGCCGCTCGGCCTGTTGCTCGCCGATCGGCTGATCGCGGCGCTCGGCGGCGACGTCAAGCAGATCGACGGCTACGGCAAGGGCGCCATTGTCGGCACGGCGGGCGAGTTGGAGCACGGTGCGCTGTGGCATGTGCCCGGCGGCTACGCCATGCGCGAACGGCTCGGCGACGCCAAGGCGATCGTGCCGTCGGCCAAGAAGGTCGGCGCGTTCGGTTCAAAGCTCGATGTACCGCTCGGCCACATCAACGCCGCCTATGTGCGCAGCCATTTCGACGCCATGGAAGTCGGCATCAGCGATGGTCCGCGCCCGGACGAAATCCTGTTCTGCCTCGCCATGACCTGTGGCCCGCGCATCCACGATCGCATGGGTGGTCTCGCGGCCGATGACATCAAAGCCTGGGATGGCTTGCGGTGAGCGCCGAGGACAATCTGCTCAAGCTGGTCGAGGTCGAGGCGCCGGACGACCAGGATTACCTCCTGCAGGAGCAGGTCGGCTTCATCCTGCGCAAGGCGCATCAGCGCCATGTGGCGATCTTTGCCGCGCATATCGGCGATCTGACGCCGCCGCAATTCGCGGCGTTGGCCAAGCTGCGTGACGTCGGCGAGACCTCGCAGAACCAGCTCGGCACGCTGATCGCGATGGATGCGGCGACGGTGAAGGGCGTCATCGACCGGCTGAAGGCGCGCGGCCTGGTTGAGCTTTCCAGGCACGAGGTCGACAAGAGACGGCTGCTGGTCAATCTGACCGCGGCAGGCCGCGATGCCATCGACCGCCTGATCCCGCTGGCGCGCGAGATCACCCAGGAAACGCTGGCGCCGCTCTCCGCCAAGGAGATCGCCACCTTCATGAAGCTGCTGGTGAAGCTGGCTTAGAGCGGCGCTGCCGCGAGAATGGGCCGACTAGCAAGGCCTTATGTAATATAGCTGTCGGAGAAGAGTTCGCCTCAGGCGAATGCGGTTAGCTCGTTGCTTGTCGATTGACACCAAAGATGATTGGATCGATCAAAACGGGGGCGTTTGTGGGGCAGCTTGTTCAAGGCGACGACGGATCGCCCGTAGAGGAGGTCGGCGCCTGGGCCAAAACTAAGCACGAGTATCTATGTCGTTATGTCGACATCAGCCGTGGCGTCCGATCAAAATGGCTCGATCACGGAAAGGCTGGAGCAACTCTGATTGATCCGTTCTGTGGACCGGGCAGATGCAGGATTCGCGGCACCAATGAGTTCATTGATGGCGGTGTGGTTGCTGCCTGGAAGAAGAGTGCGGACAGCAGAACGCCATTCTCTGCGGTATATATCGGAGATATCGAACCCGGGCGGGTTGAGGCTTGCAAGAAACGGCTACAAGCGCTGAACGCTCCGGTCGTGGCTTTCACGGGTAATGCTGTTGCCACCATCAAGACGGTCGTCGGCGTTGTGAACCCTCATAGCTTGAATTTCGCATACCTGGATCCTTACAACCTGGAGACGCTCAACTTCGAGATGATCAGGACGCTGTCAGACCTTCGGTACGTCGACATGCTTGTACATGTCAGCCAAATGGACCTGCAGCGGAACCTCGACAAATACTCGTCGGGCGACTCGACGGTGTTCGATGCCTTCATTCCTGGCTGGCGTGACGCCATCAAAGCGGGAAACGCCAAGGCAACACGCCAGGCAATTTTGCGTTATTGGTCGGAACTTGTTGGACGACTCGGCGTATGGCCCTCCCCCGAACCCAAGCTAGTAACCGGACCCGGCAACCAGCCGCTATATTGGCTTCTGCTAGCCGCCAAGCATGAACTCGCTCTGGCGTTTTGGAAGGTCGCTGCCAACAACCAAAGACAGGGCAACCTTTTCTAGGCGGTAGCTGACGGCATCTCATCGTAGATACGACCATTGAGCATACGACCGGCGGCTTTCTTATTATTGCCTCCCCACTGCTTGAAGAAGAATGCCGTGCCCGCGCGTCGGCACATCGTTTCGATCTCGTCGACCCAGTGAGGATTCATATCCCGTGCCCCTGGCCCGCTTTCACCGCCAACGATTGCCCATTGAATACCCGTGAGATTGGCACCGGCCACAGATCCAATCAACGGCTCTAGAGAAACGAACCGGATTGCTGCTGGCACTCGGCGAAGGTCATCGAGTCTGCCCAGCACTCGATGGTCTTCAACGCTGGTCCCGAGCCAGACATTCGGCAGAACGGGAAAGTCGCCACGCGTCAGAACCTTGGCCATGACTTCCGGGCGCTTCGTTAGAATCTGATAAGTATGCCGTGGCGTCTCTTCCATCACAGCCCATACCTGCCGAATGAAATCGGCTGGCACATCGACATGAAAGAGATCGGACATCGAGTTCACGAAGACGCGGCGTGGTTTTGACCAAGTTGCGGGGATCGACAGCGATTTCGGATCGGTGATGACTTTGCCGGTCCACTTCGCCCGGCCACCCGTCTTCCGTGTTAAGCCCTGGTACTTGTTCATGCCCATGGCATCTAGTCGTGCCGCCATGCGCATCGCGTAGCAGTTCGTACAACCGGCGGTCAGGATCGTGCAGCCGGCCACCGGGTTCCACGTCGCGTCGGTCCATTCGATCGAAGTCTCAGCCATAGGAAGATTCTCCTTCACGTTGATGGTTAATTCAAGGTGATGAAGCTTCCGTTATCGAGTTCGACGGGTGAAGAGGTTCCGGCCATAGCCCACCAAAGAGCGGGAGAGCTATGGCCGAATTCTAAACACCGGAGCTACCTTCTCCGGCAATAGCATTCAGAGGCCGTTGTCCTTCAGCACCTGGGCGGCGTTTTCCTTGGTGATCTTCTCGGTCGGCAGAGTGATGGTCTTTTCGACCTTCTCGCCGTTGAGGAACTTGATCGCCTGGCGCAGGCCTTCGGCACCGGGAGTGACATAGGTGAAGGTCGCCGTCAGCTCGCCCTTGTTGACCATCTGCACGCCTTCGTTGGGCAGGCCGTCAATGCCGATGAACTTGATGTCCTTTTCGCGGCCGACATCCTTGGCGGCGAGATAGGCACCATAGGCCATCGGGTCGTTGTGGCCGTAAACGAGATCGATCTTCTCGTTGCTCTTCAGCGCGTTGGCCATCAGATTGTAGGCCTGATCCTGCTTCCAGTCGCCCGACTGCTGGTCGAGCAGATATTTGATGCCCGGCTCCTTGTCGGTGAATTCGTGGAAGCCGTCGTGGCGGTCATGCGCCGGCTGGGTGCCCATGCCGCCCCAGATCTCGACGACGTTGCCTGCAGCCTTGCCCTTGCCGCCAAGCAGTTCGACGGCATATTCGCCGGCCGCGCGGCCGATCAGCGCGTTGTCGCCACCGACGAACTGCGTATAGTCCTTGGTCTCGACATTGCGGTCGAGCACGAAGACCGGGATCTTGGCATCGATCGCCTGCTGCACGACGCCGGTCAGGCCGGCCGATTCCTTCGGTGACACCAGCAGCGCATCGACTTCCTGGCGGATCAGGTTCTCGACATCGGCGACCTGCTTTTCGGTCTTGTCCTCGCCGTCGGTGATGATCAGTTCGACCTCGGGATGCTTGGCGGCTTCGGCCAGAATGTCCTTGTTGAACTGCGCGCGCCAGGGCTCGATGGTCGTCACCTGCGAGAAGCCGATCTTCCACTTCTTGTCCTGGGCGAAGGCATTGCCGGTGGTCAGCAGCGCGGTGGTGGTCAGCAGTGCCGCGGTCACGGCGGCAAGCTTCAACATGTCACGTCGTTTCATTTTTTGTTTCCTCCGAGATTGAGAGACGGTGTCTCTTGCGACGGCCGCTTTGCCGCGGCCGTTTCCTTGTGCGCCGATTGCCCGCCGGGCAGGCGCAGATAGGCCAGGAGATCACCGGCATTGCGCTCCTGCACGAGCACGGTGCCGATGATGATCATCCCCTTCAGCACCAGCTGAAGGTTCGAATTGATGTTGTGGAGCTGCAGGATGTTGGAGAGCAGACCGAAGATCAGCACGCCGCAGAACGTGCCGGTGAGGCTGCCGCGCCCGCCCATCAGGCTGGTGCCGCCGATGACCACGGCGGCGATGGCGTCGAGCTCCAGCCCGGCGCCGGCATCCGGCTTGCCTTGCCGGTACTGTGCGACATAGAGCACGGCGGCGATCCCGGCGAGCAGCCCCGAGACGGCATAGGTTGCGATCTTGACGCGGCCGGCGGCGATGCCGGAGAGGCGCGCCGCCTCCTCGTTGCCGCCGATGGCGTAGACGTAACGGCCGAACGGCGTGAAGCGCAGCACCGCGCCATAGATCAGGATGGCGCCGAGGAAGAACAGGCCCGGCATCGGGATGATGCCGAACACCAGCGAGCGCAGTATCTCGAAATCGGCGGTCGCGTTGGAGCCGGTATAGACCGGCAGCACCGCATTGTTCTGGCCGGCGGTCAACCGTGCGATGCCGAGCGCCGTCACCATCATCGCCAGGGTGACGATGAAGGGCTGCAGGCGCCCGGCAACGATGATGAAGCCGTTGAGCGCGCCGAACAGCAAACCAACGCACGGCGCCACCAGCAGCACGCCGAGCACACCGAATTTCGGCTCGATCTGCGGCAGCAGAAACCACAGCGACAGGCAGCACAGGACCACGCCGACGACGGCGGGCGTGACCAGGCCGCGAATCCCGTCCAGCTTGATCTCACGGAGGAGGTCGGCGCCGGCACGGGATTTTGCCAGGTTCTGGAAAATGAAACGGGTGACGACGAAACCGAGGCAAAGCGCCACCAGGGCGACGGTTGGCACGCCCAGCACGACGCCCGGCGTCACGCCTGGAACCGTCAGCAGCATGGCGCAGACCACCGAGCAGATGGCCATCAGCGAGCCGACGGAGAGATCGATGCCGCCGGTGATAATGACAGCCGTCATGCCAGTGGCGATCAGGCCGGTGGTCGACACCTGGCGCAGCACATCGAGCAGATTGCCGTAGGAGAGGAAGATGTTGTTGCCCTTCGAGCTCATCGGCGAGCCCAGGACACCGATCAGGAAGATGGCGATCAGGCCCCAATAGAGCTTGGTCCGGGACAGGAGTTTCAAAACGGTCATGCGGCTGGTCTCGATATGGTCCGGCGCGGGGCGGCGAGGCGCATGATGGCCTCCTCGCTGGCCGCGTCGCGGGAAAGAATGCCTGTCTGGCGGCCATCGGCCATCACCAGGATGCGGTCGGAGAGGTGCAGCAGCTCCGGCAGTTCGGAGCTGATGACGGCGATGGCGAGACCGTCGCGCGCCAGCTTGAAGATCAGGTCGTAGA
>NZ_RZOM01000210.1:0-7016 GCF_003999175.1 Mesorhizobium sp. M7A.F.Ca.ET.027.03.2.1
GGATGGTGATGCGGCAAGGCAGATTGCCGTGCGCCTGTTTCCAGGCGCGGCAAGCCTCGACGAAGGTCATCAACTGGCCCTTGTCGTCGGCCGACCCGCGTCCGGTGATCACCTTGTGATCCGGCCCGACCTCCTTGACAGCAGGCGCGAACGGATCGCTTTCCCACAATTCGATCGGATCGACCGGCTGAACGTCATAATGGCCGTAGAACAGCACATGCGGCGAACCGGCCGGGCCGTCATGGTGCGCAACCACCATCGGGTGGCCTGGTGTGTCGCGAACGCTGGCGTCGAAGCCGATCAGCTTGAGTTCGGCCACCAGCCATTCCGCCGCCTTGCGGCAATCGGCGGCAAAGGCCGGATCGGTGGAGATCGACTTGATCCTGAGCAAGCCGAACAGGCGCTCGAGGCTCTGGTCGAGATTGTTGTCGAGACGGTCGAGGACGGAGGAAATTGCGGACATATGTGAAGCCTTTCGATTCAGAACCCGAACCGTAAAGGCAGGACAGGAAAACGAAAAGCCCGCGATCATTGGACCACGGGCTGCAAACGTCTGTCTGGGATAAAAAAGACCGCCGTGGTGGAGGGGGAACCACGGCGGCCTTCTACTCGAAACGATGCGGCAGCCCGGAGAGGGGGGATAGGCTGCCGCAGGTGTCCGGGATAGGCGGGGGACGGGCCTTGCTCCGGACTCGGCGAAAACTGCCGATGACGTGTATTTGGGTCTGTGAACGTGGCGATTCAAGGGCACGAAAATTACAGTTTTGTAACATAGGCGTGAGCAGGGTGACGGCGATCTGTCAGGGTGTTGCCGGAACCGATAGTCGAGGCTGCCTTTGGCATGGACCAAGCCGCCGCGCCGCGCTATCCCTGCCGGCATGAAAAAAGGCGATCACCTCTTCCTTGTCGACGGCTCCGGCTACATCTTCCGTGCCTATCACGCGCTGCCGCCGCTGACCCGCAAATCCGACGGCCTGCCGGTCGGCGCCGTTTCCGGCTTCTGCAACATGCTGTGGAAGCTGATGCTCGACGCCCGCAACACCGATGTAGGCATTGTGCCAACGCATTTCGCCGTCATTTTCGACTATTCGTCGAAAACCTTCCGCAACGACCTCTACCCCGAATACAAGGCCAACCGCTCGGCACCGCCGGAAGATCTGATCCCGCAATTCGGCCTGATCCGCCAGGCGACCAGGGCGTTCAACCTGCCCTGCGTCGAGATCGAAGGCTACGAGGCCGACGATCTGATCGCCACCTATGCGAGGCTCGCCTGCGAAGCCGGCGGCGATACCACCATCATCTCCTCCGACAAGGACCTGATGCAGCTGGTTGGCGATACGGTCGCCATGTACGACCCGATGAAGGACCGCCAGATCGGCATTCCGGAAGTCATAGAAAAATGGGGCGTGCCGCCGGAGAAGATGGTCGACCTGCAGGCGCTGACCGGCGATTCGGTCGACAATGTGCCTGGTGTGCCCGGCATAGGGCCGAAGACGGCGGCGCAACTGCTCGAACAGTTCGGTGACCTCGACACGCTGCTGGCCCGGGCCGGCGAGATCAAGCAGGACAAGAGGCGCGAATCGATCATCGCCAATGCCGACAAGGCGCGCATTTCTCGTCAGCTGGTGACGCTGATGAACGATGTGCCGGTGACCGAGGGACTGGAGGATTTCGTGCTGCACGCGCCGGACGGTCCGAAGCTGATCGGTTTCCTCAAGACCATGGAATTCACGTCACTGACCCGCCGTGTGGCGGAAGCGACCAGCACCGAGGCCGGCGACGTCCAGGCCGTCGCGGTCACCGTCGAACGCGCCGATCATGCTCATGGCCCAGATGTCGGGGCCGGGTTGCCGCCGGTTGCCCGAAACGCGTCCGGCACTGAACCGGACGAAGCCGGCGGGACGGCGGAGACGTCAAAACAAGGCGATACCCCTTCCCTGCTCGCGGCACTGCGGCTGGAGCGCGCGGCCACCGGCAAGATCGATATTTCTGCCTATCATTGCATTCGCGATGTCTCGACCCTGAAAGCCTGGGTGGCCGAGGCACGGGAGGCGGGCATCGCCGCCTTCGATGTCCGGGCAACATCGGCTGATCCGATGCAGGCCGGACTCATCGGCATGGCCATCGCCACAGCGCCCGGCCGCGCCGCCTACATTCCTTTTGCCCACATGAGCGGCAATGGCGACCTGCTCGGTGGTGGCGCGCTCGAAAACCAGATTCCGCTGCGCGAGGCGCTGGCCGTGCTGAAACCGCTGCTCGAAGACCGATCGGTTCTCAAGGTGGCGCAGAATCTGAAATACGATCTTGTGATCATGAGCCGCTACGGCATCGATGTCGCGCCGTTCGACGACACCATGCTGATCTCCTACGTGCTCGATGCCGGCACGCCCCATGGTCATGGCATGGATGCGCTTGCCGAAAAGTGGCTCGGTCATACCCCTCTCCAACTCAAGGATGTGACCGGCTCGGGCAAAAGCTCCGTCGGTTTCGATCAGGTCGACATCGACAAGGCGACGGCTCATGCCGCCGAGGACGCCGATGTGACGCTTCGGCTCTGGCTGGTGCTGAAACCGCGGCTTGCCGCCAAGGGCCTGGTGTCTGTCTATGAGCGGCTGGAGCGGCCGCTGGTGCCGGTGCTGGCGCGCATGGAACAGCGCGGCATCTCGGTCGACCGGCAGATCCTGTCGCGGCTCTCCGGCGAACTGGCCCAGGGCGCCGCTCGCCTTGAAGAGGAAATCTACCAGCTCATCGGCGAACGCATCAACATCGGCTCGCCAAAGCAGCTCGGCGACATCCTGTTCGGGCGCATGGGCCTGCCCGGCGGTTCCAAGACCAAGACCGGCCAGTGGTCGACCTCGGCGCAGCTTCTCGAAGATCTCGCTGCCGAAGGCCACGAACTGCCGCGCAAGATCGTCGACTGGCGCCAGCTGACCAAGCTGAAATCGACCTATACCGATGCGCTGCCGGGCTTCATCCACCCCGACACCAAGCGCGTCCACACGTCCTACGCGCTGGCCGCGACGACGACGGGCCGGCTATCGTCCTCCGACCCGAACCTGCAGAACATCCCGGTTCGCACCGCCGAAGGCCGCAAGATCAGGACCGCCTTCATCACCGACAAGAGCCACCGCCTGGTCTCGGCCGACTACAGCCAGATCGAGCTGCGGGTGCTCGCCCATGTCGCCGAAATCCCGCAATTGCGGCAGGCTTTCGCCGACGGCGCCGACATCCATGCCATCACCGCGTCGGAGATGTTCAACGTGCCGGTCGAAGGCATGCCTTCGGAAGTCCGCCGCCGCGCCAAGGCGATCAATTTCGGCATCATCTACGGCATCTCGGCCTTCGGTCTCGCCAACCAGCTGTCGATCCCGCGCGAGGAGGCAGGCAACTACATCAAGAAATATTTCGAGCGCTTCCCCGGCATCCGAGACTATATCGAGGAGACCAAGGCCTATGCCCGCGAGCATGGCTTTGTCGAAACGATCTTCGGCCGCCGCATCCATTACCCCGATATAAGATCGTCCAATCCCTCGCTCCGCGCGTTCAACGAGCGCGCCTCGATCAACGCCCGCCTGCAAGGCACCGCCGCCGACATCATCCGCCGTGCCATGATCCGCATGGAGGAGGCGCTGGAAAAAGCAGGCCTTTCGGCACGCATGCTGCTGCAGGTGCATGATGAATTGATCTTCGAGACCGTCGAGGCGGAAGTCGAGGCAACGATCCCCGTCGTTCGTCATGTCATGGAAAACGCCGCGATGCCGGCGGTTTCGATGTCGGTGCCGCTGCACGTCGACGCGCGGGCCGCCAACAACTGGGACGAGGCGCATTAGCCGATCGTCGTCATCCTAGGGCGGAGCGACGCGAAGCGGAGCGCAGACCCTAGGATCCATGCCGTTACATTAGCCTTGGATGCAACGGTGCAAAATGAAGCCGCTTCCGAGGCTGCGCCAAGTATCCTTAAATCTGGGCCGCCGCGACATTCTCATGTCACGGCATGGATCCTAGGGTCTCCGCGACGTCGCTTCGCTCCTGCTTCGCCCTAGGATGACGAAGCGATGGGCCTTAAGCCGCTTCAGCCAGGCACTTGGCACACGTCCCGCGAAATTCGATCACCGCCTTCTTGGCGGCGAAGCCGGTGGAGCGCACCCATTCGTCCAACTGGTGGCCGACATCGTGGTCGGACATTTCGGTGACCTGCCCGCATGTGTCGCAGATCGCGAAGGCGGTCATCGAATGGCTGTGGTCGTGCGGCTCGGCGCAGGCGACGAAGGAGTTGATGCTTTCGAGCCGATGCACGAAACCTGACTTCACCAGCGTATCGAGCGCGCGATAGACTTGGAGCGGCGCGCGAAAACCGCGCTCGCGCAATTGGTCGAGCAAGGTGTAGGCACTGAGCGGTCCGCTGGCGGTCTCGAGTTTCTCGAGCACGCACAGCTGGTTCTTCGTCAGCACATCCCTTGCCGCCATGATCCTGTTTCCAACTCGCCTTGCGTCGCTTGTGCCGCGCACAACGATCCATGTCCCATCCAGATAGCGACGAACAGGCATTTTTGCTACTGTTTCCAGCATTCTGCCCGCGAGGCGGTCGAGAACATCGATCGGAGCGGGGCAACAGGCAGGTTGCTCTGCGATGTGACGTTCAAAATACTGACAATATCTTCGGCAAGGATTGCCGCGCTTGGAAATTCGGTCGGGCTTGGGGAAGCAATCATGATCAAATTGACGCGGCGGACGCTGCTGGTCGGCACGTCCGCCTTGACCATGGCCGGCATGGTATCGTTCCGGACCATGGCCGCATCGCGCACCTACCATGCGCTGCTGGTCGCCTGCACCGAATATCCCAACCTGCCGCAGAGGAACTGGCTTGTCGGGCCGAAGAACGATGCAGCCCTCGTCCGCGACTATCTCCTGAAGAATGTGCCCGACCCCGTGCGCTTCGCGCCGGAAAACGTCACGCTGCTCGCCAAGGATGTCCCCGGCGCCAGTGGCCTGCCGACCCATGCGGCGATCAAGGCTGCATTGGCCGACCTTGCCGCCAAGGTTCAGCGCGACGATTTCGTCTACCTGCATCTGTCCGGTCACGGTGCCCAGCAGCCGCAGATGGTCAAGGGCGACGAGACCGACGGGCTCGACGAGATCTTCCTGCCCGTCGATATCGGCAAATGGATCAACCGTGATGCCGGCGTGCCCAATGCGCTGATCGACAACGAAATCGGCGCGGCACTCGACGCCATCCGCGACAAGGGTGCTTTCGTCTGGGTTGTGTTCGACTGCTGCCATTCCGGAACCGCGACACGCGCCGTCGAGGTCGATGACGAGCTGGAGCGCAAGGTCGAGTTCGCCGACCTGGTCGGCGGCAACGAGTCCGAGCGGGCTGCCGCGATCAAAGCCTATGACGAGGTGATTTCGGTCGCCGGCTCGCGCGGCATCGACGACAATGGCACGCGCAAGCCCGCCTTCACCCTGACGCCGACCGGTGGCGAACCGATCACCAAGGGCAAGCTGGTCGCCTTCTATGCCGCGCAGACGGTGGAGACGACGCCCGAGATGCCGTTGCCCAAGGGCATCGCGGATGCGCCGCGCTTGGGCCTGTTCACCTTCACCATCCTGTCCAAACTGGCCGAGAATCCCAACGTCACCTATCGCCAACTCGGCCAGGCCGTGCTGCAGCAATATTCGGCCGACAGCCGCACCCGGCCGACACCGCTGTTCGAGGGCGAACTGGATGCCCGCGTCTTCGGCACCGACAAGACCGATGCAGTCATGCAGTGGCCTGTCGTCATCAAGGACGGCGAAGCGACGATCGGCGCCGGGCTGCTGCATCGCCTCACCACCGGCAGCAAGCTCGCCATCCTGCCGTCGGCGTTATCGCCGCTGTCCGACGCTGTCGGATTTTTGGAAGTGCAGTCGGCAAAAAACCTGGAAAGCCGCGTCAAGCCGGTCGAGTTCGACAAGAAGCCGGCGCTCAAAGTCGCCGACATTCCCGCCAACGCCTATGCGCGGGTGGCGGAGATCGCCGTCGACTACAAGCTCGTCTTGGCGCGGCCGGCCATAGCCAAGGGACTTGAGAAGGAAACCGCTCTCGTCAATGCGGTTCTCGACGAACTGGCCACAGCCAGGGAGACCGGCTTCAACATCGAGCTGGTCGAACCCGGCAAGAGCGCCGACCTCCGCCTCGCGGTGATACGCGAGAATGCTGTTCCCGGTGCCCCCAAGGATGCGGCCGACAAGCCGGCGCTGTGGTTCCTGCCGGCGTCGGGCGACGTGAGCCTGAAGGAGGGCGGCAAACCGCCGCTGATCATCATTCACGACCGCCACAAGCTGGCCGATGCAACGACCAGGAACCTGCGCACCATCTTCCGTGCCACCGGGCTTTCGCGGCTGGCGGCGGCCTCCGACTACAAGCCCGAGGACGTCGACGTCCAGTTCCAGGTCAAACGCCGCGACAAGGATGGCCTCGAACCGCTGCAGGCTTCGGTGGTGCCGCGCGTCTCGCCGGGCGACGAAGTGCATGTGCTGGCCAAGAACGGCTCGGATCTGCTGGTCGACATCAATGTGCTCTATGTCGGCAGCGACTATTCGATCACCCATATCGTTGCCGAACGCCTCGCCCCGCAAGCCATGCTCGAAGAGGGGCTGCTGGCTTTCACCGACACCAGTTTCGGCATGGAGCGGATGATCGCTGTTTTGACCGAGGCGCCGCCGGAGAGCGAGAAGCAGGATCTGAGCTTCCTGGCACAGGACGGCGTCGCCTCGGCGACACGCGGAATGGGCTCCGCAGGCTTCTCCGACATGCTGACCGATCTCGGCATGGCGCCGGCAACCCGCTCGGTGATGCGGCTTGCCGACAAGAGCGGCCCGAAAGGCGCGGTGATGATCTTCCCGATGGAGACAGTGCCGCGCGCCTGACCGGATGCCGGCGCCAAAGCCTCACGGCTCTGTTGCGCCGGCTCTTGCGCGATCGGCGCGATATGAGAACATTCCCGGCCGCGTCCTGGCGCATGACGGCCGGATGA
>NZ_RZOM01000211.1:0-6978 GCF_003999175.1 Mesorhizobium sp. M7A.F.Ca.ET.027.03.2.1
GGGTAGAAAAGGTCAGATCTGGATGGAGTTTTGGGAGCGACGTTTTCCACCGCAATCATCCACCGAAATGCGGGCCGCGTGGCAATAAGTGACGATCCACACAACCGGTGGAGAGAGCGATCCCGGGAACCTACAAAGTAGGTGGGCGCCGTGTGAGAAAACCCACGGGTCTTCCCAGGGACAGCTCCCTAAGGATCGTTAAGGCCCCGGGGAAAATGTTCTCCTGCCGGGAAGCACAGACCGTCCCGCCCAATATAGGCTGCCGGCCGGCTAAGCGCCAGTGAGACGGGCATATGTTTCCATCAGGGTTCAAGCCCATTCGCCGCGGCCGGCGCACCCTTGCACAGGGTGAGCCGCGTCCTTACGGTTGCCATGACCAACCGAGGAGCAAGAATGCGTTTCGAAGGCACGGCGGCCTATGTCGCCGACAAGGATCTGATGGTGGCCGTCAACGCGGCGATCGCGCTGGAGCGGCCCTTGCTGGTCAAGGGCGAGCCAGGCACCGGCAAGACGGAGCTGGCCCGCCAGGTGGCGTCAGCACTTGGCCTCGACCTCATCGAATGGCACGTCAAGTCGACGACGCGGGCGCAGCAGGGCCTGTACGAATATGACGCCGTCTCGCGGCTGCGCGACAGCCAGCTTGGCGACGAGCGCTTCAACGACATCAGGAACTACATCAAGCGCGGCAAACTCTGGGAGGCGTTCGCCGCCGGCAGGAAGGTCGTGCTTTTGATCGACGAGATCGACAAGGCCGACATCGAATTCCCCAACGACCTCCTGCAGGAACTCGATCGGATGGAGTTCTTCGTCTACGAGACCGGCGAAACCATCCGCGCCGCCGTCAGGCCGATCGTCATCATCACCTCCAACAACGAGAAGGAGTTGCCGGACGCGTTCCTGCGCCGCTGCTTCTTCCACTACATCCGCTTTCCCGACGTCGATACGCTGCACAGAATCGTCGATGTCCACTATCCCGGCATCAAGCAGAACCTGGTGCGCGCGGCGCTGACCCAGTTCTACGAAATCCGCGACGTGCCCGGCCTGAAGAAGAAGCCGTCGACCTCCGAGGCGCTCGACTGGATAAGGCTGCTGGTCGCCGACGACATCGCGCCGGAAGATCTGCGCGCCGATCCGAAGAACGCCCTGCCCAAGTTGCATGGCGCATTGCTGAAGAACGAGCAGGACGTGCATTTGTTCGAGCGGCTGGCGTTCATGGCACGAAGGCAGCAATAGGTCAGCAGCAGCGCTTTCCCTCCTGTGGACCGTTGCCCGCAGCCGAACAGGCAGGCAGCCTCGGCCAAACCTTCAGAGGAGATGACATGTCTGAGATTATCGTCCGCCCGCTCGCGCAGTCCGACCACGCCGATTGGCGGCGGCTGTGGACCGACTACCTCACCTTCTATGAGACGAAGCTGCCGGAAGAGGTCTATGCCGTCACCTGGAAGCGGCTGTTCACCGAAGGTGAGTTCGAGCCGAAAGGCTTCATCGCCACGCTGGACGGTAAGGCGGTTGGGCTCACCCACTATCTCTACCACCGCTCAGGCTGGTCGGAAAAAAACAACTGCTATCTGCAGGACCTGTTCGCCGACCCTGACGTGCGCGGCAAAGGCATTGGTGCTGCGCTGATCAAGGCGGTGAAAGAGGAAGCCGACAAAGTCGGCGTCAAGAACGTCTACTGGATGACGCACGAAACCAACACCACCGCGCGCAAACTCTACGACCATGTCGCGCGCCGCACCGGCTTCATCGAGTATGATCTGCTGTAGATAGACAATGTTCATCCCCTTCTTCCTCGAACTGAAGGCTGCGCGTGTTCCCGTTTCGCTGCGGGAATATCTGTCGCTGCTCGAAGGGCTGGAAGCCGGGCTGGTCGACTATGATGTCGAAGGTTTTTATTACCTCGCCCGTGCGGCGCTGGTGAAGGACGAACGCCATATCGACCGCTTCGACCAGGTGTTCGCGCATGTCTTCAAGGGCATCGAAGCACTGGGCGGGCTGGATGCCGTCGATGTCGCCAACATCCCCGAGGAATGGTTGCGCCGCCTCGCCGAAAAGCACCTGAGCGACGAAGAGAAAAAACTGGTCGAGGCGCTGGGCGGTTTCGAGAAACTGATGGAGACATTGAAACAGCGGCTGCAGGAGCAAAAAGGCCGCCACCAGGGCGGCTCGAAATGGATCGGCACCGGCGGCACCTCGCCGTTCGGCGCCTATGGCTATAATCCCGAAGGCGTGCGCATCGGCCAGCATGAAAGCCGCAACCGTCGCGCCGTGAAAGTCTGGGACAGGCGTGAGTTCAAAAACTTCGACGATGCCGTCGAGCTCGGCACCCGCAACATCAAGATCGCGCTGAAGCGCTTGCGCCGCTGGGTGCGCGAGGGCGCCGAGGAGGAATTCGACCTGCCCGGCACCATCCACGCCACCGCCGAACATGGCTATCTCGACGTGCAGACGCGGCCCGAACGGCGCAACGCGGTGAAGCTTTTGATGTTCTTCGATGTCGGCGGCTCGATGGACGACCACATCAAGAGCGTCGAGGAGCTGTTCTCGGCCGCCCGCGCCGAATTCCGCCAGCTCGAATATTTTTATTTCCACAACTGCCTCTATGAGGGCGTGTGGAAGGACAATCGCCGCAGGCATGCCGAGGTGATTCCGACCTCCGACCTCCTTCACAAATACGGTCCGGACTACAAGGTGATCGTCGTCGGCGACGCCTCGATGAGCCCTTATGAGATCGCTCACCCCGGCGGTTCGGTCGAGCACTGGAATCCGGAGGCAGGCAGCGTCTGGCTCGGCCGTCTGCTGCAGCAATGGCCGAACGCGGTATGGCTGAACCCCGAAGACCCCAGGAACTGGGGCTACACCCATTCGATTGCGATGATCCGCGACATCTTCGGCGGCCGCATGTTCCCGCTGACGCTGGCCGGGCTCGAAGGCGCGACCAAGCAGCTTTCAAGGAAGCATTAGTTGTCAGAGGTGCGGAACCATCACCTCAGAGACCATCAATCGTGAAAGTTGGCGCCGCCCCTCACTGTCCTGCCGGACATCTCTCCCCGTAAACGGGGCGAGAGGGCCTGGCCGCAACGCCGGCGCCTTTCTTGCAACGCTGACAATTGGCGAAATCGCGGACGACAGGGCCCCTCGCCCCGTTTACGGGGAGAGGATGCCGGCAGGCAGGTGAGGGGCGGCGCAGACGCCTGAAGAAGGGGGAATTCAACCTTGGAACGTCAGACACTGGGCAGTCGTGTAACAAATGCCTATCTTGACGCGAATATCCGGTTGCAATCAACAACGAGCCGGCAAGGCTGAGGAGATCACATGGACACCCATACCTACCCTGTAACCCGCACCGACGCCGAATGGCGCGCCCGGCTGACGCCGGAGCAGTATGCCGTCATGCGCGGTCACGGCACCGAGCGGCCGGGAAGCTGCGCCTTGCTCTACGAGAAGCGCGCCGGCACCTTTTCCTGCGCCGGCTGCGACCAGCCCTTGTTCGAATCCAAGCTGAAGTTCGAGAGCGGCACCGGCTGGCCGAGCTTCAACGACCCGGTGCCGGGCTCGGTCGAAAACACCGTCGACCGCAGCTACGGCATGGTTCGCACCGAATGTCATTGCGCCCGCTGCGGCAGCCATCTCGGCCATGTCTTCGAGGACGGCCCGCCGCCGACCGGCCTGCGCTATTGCATCAACGGGGTGGCGCTGAAATTCGAGCCTTCGGCCTGAGCCATCCGGGTTCGACACTATGAAAGGGCGGCATCTGTCGCCCTTTTCGTTTAAGTATCCATTGCCCCCCTCTGGGCAGACGATCAGACCACGATCATCGCCACCAGCCACAGCGTAGCGCCCAGCGTCATCATCCAGGCCTTGGCACCGGGTATCTTTTCGGTGGTCCGCCACACCGCCAAGGTCAGGAACAGGCTGTAGGGCACCGACGCGAAATGCACTGCCAGCACAAGCCCGAGCGGCAACTTCAATCCGAGCAGAACGAGCGCCAGCACCGATGCGGCGATGCTGACCGCGGTGCCGACGAGGACAAGGTCGCGCCAGAACAGCCGGTCGAGCGGCACCTGGCCTTGCCAGCGTGAGCGGAAAAAGGAGCCGATACCCTCTGGCAACACCGGATGTCTATCCCTGCCTCAGGACTTCGGTTACCGCGCGCTCGATACGCGAGCATTCGGTCACCAGCCAGTCGGCCATGGCTGGCCAGTTGTCCTCGGCATAGCAGTTCACCCGCCACATCGAATTGATGCCGAGGTCCTCGCAACTCTGTTCCGGCCTGAGCTTCAGCCTGGCTTCGATATCAGGCTGAAACGGCTTCAGCCGCGACCACGCCTGCGTGGCGCCGAACTTCTCGTTGCGACCGAAGAAGACGCCGACCTGGCTCTGCGCCGGCGCGACATACATGGAAAGAACCAAGGCGAAGTCGGGCAGCCCACGCTGCCAGAACCAGGGTCCGCGCCTCGCCATCAGAGCCCTTTCTTCCGGATGCCGCTCGGCGAACAGCGTCCAGAAGCCGCGCTGGCGGAATTCAGAGGCGCGGCGGGCGCCGAAGTCGAATTCGCTCATGGCTCAAACCGTATCTCCGGCAACCGCGTCGGTGCCGGGGCCGGCTAGTCTTACACCATGCCGAGTGCGGCCTTGTATAGATCGAGGATGGTTTCCTCTTCCTGACGCTCGGCCTGGTCCTTCTTGCGCAGCCGGATGATCGTGCGCATCGCCTTGGTGTCGAAGCCGGTGCCCTTGGCCTCGGCGAACACTTCCTTGATGTCGTCGGAAATCGTCTTCTTCTCTTCCTCGAGCCGCTCTATGCGCTCGATGAAGGCACGCAGCTGGCCGGCGGCAACAGTCTGGCTGGTATCGGTGATATCGTCGGCCATATTTTTCTCCAAAAGCATCGGCTCCGCGACTCGCGGACGACTGCGGCAAAATTTGAGCCGGTTCGATGCCCGACCGGCGGCGGCGGGTCAAGCCGTTATCGACCAAGCCACAAGGGGCTGCCGCCAGAAGCCGACAGCCAGTCCGTTTTGCGAACTCTAATTGAAAGCGATCAGCAGATCCTTGGCATCGATCTGGTCGCCTGCCTTGACCAGCACCTCGGCGACCGTGCCGTCGCGCTCGGCATGCAGCGCCGTCTCCATCTTCATCGCTTCGATGGAAAGCAGCACGTCACCGGCCTTCACAGCCTGGCCGGCAGCCACCGAAAGCGCCGAGACGACGCCCGGCATCGGTGCGCCGACATGCGCCTCGTTGCCGGGTTCGGCCTTGCGGCGGGCCTTGGCGGCGGACGCGCCATGCGCCCGGTCGGGCACCTTGACACGACGCGGCTGGCCGTTGAGCTCGAAGAACACGGTGACCATGCCCTTCTCGTCGACATCGCCGATGGCCAGGCAGCGCACCACCAGCGTCTTGCCCTTCTCGATGTCGACGAAGATCTCGTCTTCCGGCTTCATGCCGTAGAAATAGGTCGGCGTCGGCAGGACGCTGACCGGCCCATAGGTTTCCTGCGCGCCGGCGAAATCCGTGAACACCTTCGGATACATCAGCCACGAGGCGAATTCGAACTCCGACAGCTTGCGCTCGAGCTTTTCCTCGATTTCCTTGCGGTTGGCCTTGAGGTCGGCTGGCTTGAGCAGCGAACCGGGCCGCACCGTGATCGGCTTGTCGCCCTTCAGCGCCTTCCTCTGCAGCGCCGTCGGCCACCCGCCTGGCGACTGGCCAAGATCGCCGCGCAGCATCGAGACGACCGAGTCCGGAAAGGCGATATCCTTGTCCGGGTTTTCGACATCGGCAACGGTCAGGTCCTGACTGACCATCATCAATGCCATGTCGCCGACGACCTTGGAGGACGGCGTCACCTTGACGATGTCGCCGAACATCAGATTGACGTCGTGATAGGTCTGCGCCACCTCGTGCCAGCGCGTCTCCAGTCCGAGCGAGCGCGCCTGTTCCTTCAGATTGGTGAACTGCCCGCCCGGCATCTCGTGCAGATAGACTTCCGAGGCCGGCCCCTTGAGGTCGCTTTCGAAGGCGGCGTACTGGTTGCGCACCGCTTCCCAGTAGAACGAGATCTTCCTGATCCATTGCGGGTCGAGACCGGGGTCGCGTTCGGTGCCCTTCAGCGCCTCGACGAGCGAGCCAAGGCATGGCTGCGAAGTGTTGCCGGAGAAAGCGTCCATCGCCGCGTCTATGGCGTCGACGCCGCTTTCCACCGCCGCCAGCACCGTCGCCGCCGACAGGCCCGACGTGTCGTGGGTGTGGAAATGGATCGGCAGGTCGGTCGCCTCGCGCAGCTCCTTGAACAGCACGCGTGCTGCGGAAGGCTTCAGCAGACCGGCCATGTCCTTGACGGCGATGATGTGGGCGCCGGCCGCCTGCAATTCCCTGGCCAGGCCGACATAGTATTTGAGGTCGTATTTCGCCCGCGCCGGATCGAGGATGTCGCCGGTGTAGCAGATCGCCGCTTCGATCAGCTTGCCCTCGGCGCCGACCGCATCCATGGCGACGCGCATGTTGTCGACCCAGTTCAGGCAATCGAAGACCCGGAACAGGTCGATGCCACCGCTTGCTGCCTGCTTGACGAAATGCTGCACGACATTGTCGGGATAGTTGGTGTAGCCGACGCCATTGGCGCCGCGCAGCAGCATCTGCAACAGCAGATTGGGCGCCGCCTCGCGCACCAGCGACAGCCGCTCCCACGGATCCTCGGTGAGGAACCGCATGGCGACGTCGAAGGTGGCGCCACCCCAGCATTCCAGCGATAGAAGCTGCGGCAAGGCACGCGCATAGGTACCGGCGATGCCGGCAATGTCATGCGTTCGCACACGGGTGGCGAGCAACGACTGGTGGCCATCGCGCATCGTCGTGTCGGTGACCAGCACTTGCCTCTGATCGCGCATCCAGGCGGCGAACTTCTCCGGCCCGAGCACATCCAGCTTCTGCTTGCTGCCGCCGGGCACATTGCCGTTGAGGTAAGGCACCACG
>NZ_RZOM01000212.1:0-6967 GCF_003999175.1 Mesorhizobium sp. M7A.F.Ca.ET.027.03.2.1
GTGGGCATCCAAGGCTCGCCCAGAAGCGGAACGACCACATAAGGCGCGGCGAGGCCGAGCAGCAAGATTGGCACCGCGGTAAAGGCGGCGGCCAGCAGGAGAAGCCCGCGCGCCACACCAAGCAGGTGTCCACGATTGCTGTTCCGGTTTGCTTCGGCGACAAAAACATTGCTGAGCGGTGTGGCGATCAGCGTCACCGGACCGGTGACCAGCCGCGCGGCCACGCCCAAATATCCGGCAAATGCGGTGCCGAACAGCCCGCCGACAAGGACTGCTGGAAGATTGTTGATTGCTATGCTCGCGAGCGTTGCGGGAATATCGAACAGAGGAAATTTGTATTCCCGCCGAGCCTTTTCCAGCACCGCACGCCAAGGTGCCCAGGCGATGCCACGCAAATCCTTCCAACTCATCACCCGACAGCCGATCAGCCCGATGAAGACGAACTGGCTCAGAATATGCGCATGGATCATGGCTTCGCCGCCGAGGTTGGCGATGCCGAAAGCCAATTGCAGTGCAGCCATGCTCGCCGGCAGGATCAGGCGCCCGAGAGCAAAATCGCGCAAAAGCCCGGCACGCAGACTCCAGCAGTTCATGGCTTCGACCAGACCTGCGCCTCCCATTCCAATCGGAATGAGCCAGGCGAGCGAGCCGAGGCGATCGGGAGCAAGGTTCGACAGCATCTGTCCGGCCGAAAAGGCCAGGACGGTCGTCACGAACACAGCCAAGAGAATAAGCTTGACCGTCACATAGGCCTGCGCGCTCCCCTTGACCCCATAGAGCGAAGCCTCGAAGCGCAATGCCGCGACCCCGGCGAGTATATTCACTATCGACAGGTAAATCGTAAAGACGCCGAAATCGGCCGGCGAATAGAGCCGCGCCAAAACCGGGATTGCAGCAAGAAGGGTGAGCTGGCCGACAATCGCCATTGCCGACACTCCGCTTGCCGCACGAATGATCGAGCCGATCGGGCTCGGCCGAACAACGATGATGGCTGTGCCGGCCGCAGGAACCGTCTTGGGTCTCAGAAGGTCGCTTGGTGCCATTGGTTCGCGCTTCCGAGGGAGGCAAATATCGGGGATTGCCGGAGCCTACGATGCACACCGGACCTTGCCATCATTCACCTGAATGACGCGCTCTGCTGACAGGCTGCACCGTGAATCGTCCTGGCCGCTCCCTGGATGAACCGCCCCCGGATCGTTCGTAGCCCAAGGACGAGCCTGTGGCCGTCATGCTATTTGCTCGCGCAAGAGGTCAGCGCTGTCCTCGAGCCGATATCCGGCATGTTTCTTCAGATTCACTCGCGTGAGGACACTGCCGACAGGTATTGCAAGAGAACCGTTGCCCTGAAGGAGTTCCAGCACCCCGCGAGCGAGGGTGCGTGGCGTTTTCCTCCACCGGATGGCGAAAAGAACCACGTCCGCCCATCCTGGCAGAAATTTGGCTTCCGGCCGCCCCAGCGCCGACGGCAGGTTTATGATCACGATGCGATAGGTCGCGTGCAGATCCGCCATCACTTTGCCTCCGTCCTCGCATGATAGCAGCGCCAGCAGGTCGTCCGACGGAGCGGCGGTCATCACGTCGATCCCGATTTCATGCAGCCTGGCAACGGCACCTTCCAGGTCGCAGCGATTGCAAACATAGTCAGCGAAGGAATGGCGGTTCTTGCGCTCGCTGAACTGGTGCAGGAACTCGAGCGTGAGCTGAACGCCCTTGCGTTCAAGATCGACCAACAGGACTCGACCGCCCAGTCGCGTGCCGGCGAGCGCCAGGCTCCACGCGAGCTCGGTCCCGCCATCCTGCGGCACGCTGGAGGTGACAAGCGCCGTGTACGACGAACGAGCCCTTAGCGCATTTGGTGCCGCCGCAATCAGCAACGACGTCACGGCGCGGCTATATGCGGACCTGCGCTCCCCCAGCACGAGGTTTCGCAGTTGTTTGGCATGCATTCCGCATGCTTCGGGGATCTGCCCCATACATGGAACCTTGAGCACCGCTTCCGCCTCGGCCTCGCCACGGAAAGTCCGGTCAAAATGATTGCGCATCGTGACGTACATCGCCCCAAGGATAGCGAATAGGATCATCCCGGGGGGAACCAGGAAGATGGCTGGCAATGTCTGCGGGATAGTCGGCGGCCAAGCCGCAGACAGGATCGAAATTCCAGCCGAGGGAACTCCGATACGCCGCGTCAAATCCTGTTGTCGACCCAGGAGTTCGTTATATCGCTGGGTCAGCAGGCTGACCTGCGGCTCGAGAGCCCGCAAACCGGAAAGCCGGCTGGCGGTGTCGGCCATGACCGCATCCAGGATGTTCTTTCGGCTTTCGAGAGCGGCGATCTGTGCACGGAAAATGTTTGCATCGGCAGCAATCTTGTCGACGCCTTGTTCGATCTTGCTTTGCGTCGTGGCTCTGAGTTCCTGGTCTGCCGGCGCGAGAGCCTGTCGAGCCGCAAGGTCGGCAAGTTCAGGCGCGCCAATAGCTTCGGCCAGGGTGATGAGAGTGGCCCCTTGCTCTCGAAGCTGCTGGACGTACCGTAGCCGAGATTCCACGGCGGCGAGATCCGCCTTTGACATCGACAATTGCTGGCTGAGGTCGGCCCGTTCCCTGGCTGCATTGTCCGCCGAGCCTTGGTCGACGGCTCCGTGGCTCAGCCGATATTTCTCAAGGCGGTCAGCCGCTGCCTGCAGATCATTTTGCAGCCCGGGCAGACTGGCGGTGATTGCATCGAGCTCTTGCTGGTCGGATGCCTGCCTTTTCTTCGTTAGGGTGTCGACATAAACCTGAGCGAATGTGTTGGCCACGAGCGCCGCCCGCGCGGGGCTGTCATCGGCGAAAGCGACGGAGATTACTCTCGATCGCAGCTCCTGCCCGACCCGCATGCCTCGCCGCAAAGCTCTCAACTCGGAGGCATCCTCGGCTTGTGGACCGTTGGCTGCCTGGTCCGCCCCTGGCCACAGCCGGTCCAGTAGACCGCCGGCAAGCGAGCGTGTCCTCGGGGGAGGGGTGGCAGACGGTTCAAGCCGGGAATTCCTGCTAGCGGAATTGTCCTGTCCGGTTTCCGCCGCACCTGTCTTGCGCAGTGCCGCCATGACGCGGCGCAGGTGATCTTGCGACGATAGCATCGTGATGTGGTCATCTATGCTTGAATCAACGAGGTCCTGCGAAGACGGGGCGCCGACGGGCAGTGAACCGCGCGAGGGGGCGTCGACGATAAGCTGGGTTGTTGACTCGTAGAGAACTGGTCGAAGGCTTCCCAGCAACCCCGCCAACAAGCCGCCCAACACAGCGAAAGCAACAATAGACCATTTTCTCCTTGCCAAAATCACGAAGAGTTGGCGCGACGCGGTGGGCGGCTCGACATATTCACGCAATGACCGCACGTGCACTCTGCCTTCAAGAACCGGTGCTGGTAGTTGATTGACCCGTGGCAGCTGGATCGGGCTGATTGCGGAACCTACCATCTTACACTCCTGCCAGGTCGAGTTCATGAGTTGGGCCGGTTTGCTGTGCTTGCCGATTGGCCTTGCTCCGCCAGGCCTGGAACATCAACGCGGACCACAATTCGCGCGAGCGGTTCTGGCCATCAATGTGATCGCGCCAGCAGGCGTCGATCTTCGCGGTGTCCAATACGTCACTGCTTTCGGTTCGCATGTCGGCGAGAAGATCGGTGGCCCAGTTGCGCAGCGGACCCCGCAGCCATGCAGCGATAGGGACATCGAAGCCTTGTTTCGGACGCTCGATCAGGTGCTGCGGGAGATAGCGGCGTAGCAATTGGCGAAGGATCCATTTGCCGGCGCCATCACGAACTTTCATGTTGGATGGCAGCCGCCAGGAGAATTCGACAACGCGGTGGTCAAGCAGCGGACACCGACCCTCAAGGCTGTTGGCCATGGTGGCACGGTCCAGCTTCACCAAGATATCGCCAGGCAAGTAGCCCGCCATGTCATCGTAGAGAAGACGGGAGAGCAGGTCGTCAAGCGGCGGACCACCGTAGCCGTGGGTTGGTTCGGTCGGCCGCTGATATCCCAGGTTTTCAGCCTGTGGCCGCGCCAGCCGCTGAAACAATTCGTCTTCGTTCGATGCCGTGAGCAGCCGGGCGAGGCGTTCCATTCGGTCGCTCCGGATAAAATGCCTCGCGCTGGCAGAGAGCGGCAGTTTGCCAACGGCATCGTCACGTCCGGCGCGTGCGAAAAAACCTGCCCCTGCCGCCAAGGTTCGGCGCAGTTGTCGGGGCAGGCGCAGGTGTCGTTTCAGCCGCTCCGCCATAAAGTGGCGGCCGTACCCTGCGAAGCACTCGTCACCACCGTCGCCCGACAGCGCTACGGTGACGTGCTGACGAGCGAGCCTGGCAACGAGTAGGGTCGGTATTTGTGATTCATCGGCGAAGGGTTCATCCCAGACCTGGGGCAACTCGGGAATGACGTCACGTGCGGCGCTTGGCGAGAGGTGAAGTTCGGAGTGGTCGGTACCCAGATGACGGGCAACGGCCGCTGCGTATGGAGCTTCATCAAAGCCGCCCTCCGCGAACGAGATCGTGAAACTGCGAACCGGCTTGCAGGATTGGGCCTGCATCAAGGCGATCACGGCTGAGCTGTCGATCCCGCCCGACAGGAAGCCGCCCAGAGGCACGTCGGCGATCATACGTTCCCGCACAGCCAGCCGAAGCCGGTTGTCCAGTTCGTCAACCAGATCTTCGTCGGTGCCGATGGCGGGATTCCGTCGCCCATCGGCAGCGACGGCAGCCAGCGACCACCAGCGGTGAACGCATCGGGAAAGTCGGTCCGCGCTGCGGTCTTCGGCAAAATTCGCCGCCGTGACGGAAAGGACAGAACCAGGCGGCAGTTTGAACACGCTTCGCCAGATACAGCGATGGTCCGGCACCCATCCCGTCGAAAGCATTGCCGCGGCGGCATCAAGATCAAGGTCGGGAGAAAAGCCCGGAAAGCAATTGATCGCCTTCAGCTCAGAGGCGAAAACCAGCGCATCTCGGGTCGAGGCGACATAGAGGGGCTTTTTGCCCATTCTGTCGCGGGCCAGATGCAGGGTTCTTGTCTTGAGATCCCACAATGCGAACACGAACATTCCGGCAAAACGATTGAGGGCGGCCTCAAGCCCCCAATGCTCGATTGCGCACAGCATCACTTCGGTGTCACTGGCGCCTTGAAAGGTTTGGCCCGCACTCTCGAGTTCACAACGCAAATCGCGAAAGTTGTATATCTCACCATTGAAGGTGATCACGTACCGACCGCTGGCGGAATGCATCGGCTGGTGCCCGGCGGCTGACAGGTCGACAATTGCCAACCGCCTGTGGCCCAGTGCGATTCCAGCTTCGCGGTCGATCCAGAGCCCCTCGCCATCCGGCCCTCGGTGACGCAGCGATGCAGTCATCCGCCCGATCGCTCCAAGCGGCTTTGTGTCCAGAGCGTCGGAAGCCAACAGAATTCCCGCGATCCCACACATTAGGCCACCCTCGGTTCAGCAAGCTGCCGCCGAAGTGCGGTCGGATTTCCGGCAACGAGGCAAAAAGCCAGCGAAAACCACACGATCGGGTGGCGGATGATCAGGTGAGGCATACTGAAGATTATCGTCGACCCCCCGAGCACCAGCAGCGCGTCGAATCCCGCTCGCCAGGCGAAGGACATGGCGGCGCCCACGATCCAGACCAACGCCATCACGGCAAGCAATCCGCCCTGCAGGTAAAGGTCGAGAACGGTGTTGTGCGCTTCGAAAGGTCGCTGCAGAAATTGACGGTCGGCGACGGGAGGCCGCTCGAGATGAGGGCCAGGACCAAGTCCCAGTGAGCCGGATTTCAATCCTTTTTCCACGGCCTCCTGCCACAAATAGAGCCGGAGTTCGAACGTTTCGATGGTCCCTTCCCCGCCATCGTCTTTGGTAAGGCTCTTGGCAAAAGTGGCGACGCTGGTCTCTTCGGTGAGCGCGTACGGCGTCATTGCAAGCGCTAGAGGCAAGGAACCCGCCAACAGCAGAATTGCCGCCATGCGGGGCATGCTGGCGCGGCCACTCGTTGCTATCCATGCACGAAGCCGCAATCCGATAAAGATGAGGCAGCTCAGGATGCTGGTGTAGAGATAGGTGTCGCTCTTCGTCAGCCGGCCGACATAGAAGGTCAGGAGCAGGCATGAGAATGCAAGCAAACGAGCCCATGGATTGCGGGTGGTCGTAGCAAGATGCAAAGCCAGCGGGCCAAAAAGCGCGCAATAGAGCGCAAGTTGGTTCGGGTTCTCGGACCAGCCACGGAACCGGTCCCAGAACCAGGGATCGACGCCGGACTGGTGGATCGCACCATAAGCCAAACCAAGCTGTATCACAAAGGCCCCATTGGCAAACGCGACCACGCACCATGCGCTGCGGCGCAGATGCCGATCGGCGTCCGGCTCCGCCGCGGCCAGGCACGTAAAGCTTGCCAGCAACACATAGGCCATAACGTCATGTACCAGCCCGGTCAGATAAAGAACGGTGGTCAGGTAACCGACGATCGTGCCGATCCCCAAAGCGAGCGACAGGAGCAGCCAGAAGCTCGCCAGTTGGACAAAAGCGGGTGTGATCTGGAGACGGCCGCCGGCGAGTATTCGTCCAATCGCCAGCATGATCCAGATCGCGATGAACAATTCGCCATAGCCGAGCGGCAATCCCGGAACGCCTAGTTGCGTCGCATAGGACATAGCAACGCCCAGGGCGAGCAAGGCGTCCCGGATCATTGATGTGCCCCGCCTCGGTGATTTGCGAGGCCGCCTCCAAGCCCGACCGCAGGGAGCGGTCGCATGTGCCCCGCGCGGAGTGTGTTTTCGTAAAGGTCGCAGTACTGGTCGACCACCAGTGGCAGGGCAAACCGCCTCCGGACAAGTTCAACAGAACGGGCGCCCATCGCCTTGGCCGCCGCGCGGTCGGACAGCAAGTCTATCGTTCGCGAGGCGAGGGCTTCGGCATCATGCGGCGCAACCAGGTAGCC
>NZ_RZOM01000213.1:0-6934 GCF_003999175.1 Mesorhizobium sp. M7A.F.Ca.ET.027.03.2.1
GTAAGGCACCACGGGTGCGGCCGCATCGGCCTTCGGCTGCGGCCGGCCGCGCGTCTCGGGATGGCCGTTGACGCTGACGTCGGCGAGATAGTTGATGAGCTTGGTGGCGCGGTCCTGGCGCTTGACCTGCTGGAACAGTTCCGGCGTCGTGTCGATGAACTTGGTCGTGTAGGAATTGTCGGCGAAGCTCGGATGGTTGATGATCGCTTCGAGGAAGGTCAGGTTGGTGGCGACGCCGCGGATGCGGAACTCGCGCAGCGCCCGGTTCATGCGGGCGATCGTCTCGGCCGGCGTCGGCGCCCACGCCGTCACCTTTTCCAGCAGCGGATCGTAGAAGCGGGTGATGACAGCGCCCGAATAGGCGGTGCCGCCATCGAGGCGGATGCCGAAGCCTGTTGCGCCGCGATAGGCGGTGATGCGGCCGTAATCGGGGATGAAATTGTGTTCGGGATCTTCCGTGGTGATGCGGCACTGCAGCGCGTGGCCGTTCAGCCTTATGTCCTTCTGCGCCGGCACGCCTGATTCCGGTGTGCCGATGGCAAAGCCGTCGAGGATGTGGATCTGCGCCTTGACGATGTCGATGCCGGTCACCTGCTCGGTGACGGTGTGCTCGACCTGGATGCGCGGATTGACCTCGATGAAATAGAATTTGCCGGTGTCGGCATCCTGCAGGAACTCGACCGTGCCGGCGCCGATGTAACTGGTCTCGCGGGCGATCTTCAGCGCATGGCCGCAAAGCTCCTCGCGCTGCGACATTTCGAGATAGGGCGCCGGCGCCCGCTCGACGACCTTCTGGTTGCGGCGCTGGATCGAACAGTCGCGCTCGAACAGGTGCACCGCATTGCCATGGGTGTCGCCCAGCACCTGCACCTCGACATGGCGGGCGCGTTCGATCAGCTTTTCGAGATAGACCTCGTCCTTGCCGAAGGCGGCTTTCGCCTCACGCTTGCCTTCGGTGACTTCACGGGCAAGGTCGGCTTCGGCACGGATGGCGCGCATGCCGCGGCCGCCGCCGCCCCATGACGCCTTCAGCATCACCGGATAGCCGATTCCCTTGGCCAGTTTCTTGACCGCCTCCATGTCATCCGGCAACGGATCGGTGGCGGGGATCACCGGCACCCCGACCTCGATGGCGAGATTGCGCGCCGCGACCTTGTTGCCGAGCCGCCGCATTGTGTCCGGCTTCGGGCCGATGAAGGTAATGCCGGCCTCGGCACAGGCGTCGGCGAATTCGGGACTTTCCGACAACAATCCGTAGCCGGGATGAATAGCATCGGCACCCGACAGCCTGGCGACGCGGATCACCTCCTCGATCGACAGATAGCTTTCGATCGGCCCCATGTCCCGGGTCAGATGCGGCCCGCGTCCGACCTGGTAGCTCTCGTCGGCCTTGAAGCGATGCAGGGAGTATTTGTCTTCCTCGGCCCAGATCGCCACGGTTTTGAGGCCGAGTTCGTTGGCCGCGCGAAAAACGCGAATGGCGATTTCGGACCGGTTGGCGACGAGGATCTTCGTGATGGCCAAGGACTGGGCTCCAGCAACGGAAGGAAGAGAAATCGGCGCAATGATTAGCGTGAAAATGCTGCAGTGCAAACAAAATTGACGTGCGTTTAAACCGATTGAAATGGAATCATTGCGCCAGAAGCCCTTCGCATTCATCCGAACAGCAAGAAAAGCGCCGGCTTTGCAGTTAGCGCACGATCATTCACCGGCTAAGGACCCGGCTCTGTCGGCCGCCCCCTAAACGTGATGGCAAAAGAAAATGCCCGGCGCGAGGCGCCGGGCATCCGTAAACGGTCTGGAGACTGACGCTTACATCTTCTGGATGTAGGTGTACTTGCCGTCGTCGCCCTTCTTCCATTCGTACATGACGTAGCCGGGCAGCGTCGGGTCGCCCTTGGCGTCATAGGACAGGTCGCCGAGCACGGTCTTGAACGGGCCGTTTTCATGCAGCGCCTTGGCAACTGCCTGCGGGTCGTTCGACTTGGCAACGGTCGCTGCTTCGGCAAGCGCCTGCACGGCAGCGTAGGCGTAGAGCGTATAGGCTTCCGGCTCGAAACCCTGCGCACGGAACTTCTCGACGAGTTCCTTGTTGGCAGGGATCAGGCGCGGATCCGGGCCGAACGTGTTGAGCGTCCCCGCAACCGCGTCGCCCGCGATCGAAGCCAGCTCGTTCGACACGATGCCGTCGCCGGAAATCAGCGTCGCCTTGAGGCCCTGGTCGGCCGCCTGGCGGATGATCAGGCCGGCTTCGGTATGCAGGCCGCCCCAATAGATGATGGAAACGCCGGCTTCCTTCATCTTGGCGATCAGCGCCGAGAAGTCCTTGTCGCCGACATTGATGCCTTCGTACATGACTTCCGTCACGCCGGCGGCGTTCATCGCCTTCTTGGTTTCGTCGGCAAGGCCCTGGCCGTAGGTGGTCTTGTCGTGCACGACGGCGATCTTGGCGTCCTTGAAGTTTGCGGCGAGATAAGCGCCGGCGATGCTACCCTGCTGGTCATCGCGCCCGCAGGTGCGGAACACGTTCCACAAGCCGCGCTCGGTGAGCTGCGGGTTGGTGGCAGCCGGGGTGATCTCGACGATGTTGTTTTCCGCATAGACTTCCGACGCCGGGATCGAGACGCCCGAGTTGAAGTGGCCGACCACGAACTTGACGCCGTCGCCGACGAACTTGTTGGCAACCGAGATGCCCTGCTTCGGATCGGAGACATCGTCGCCGACTTCGAGCTTGATCTGCTCGCCGTTGATGCCGCCCTTGGCATTGATGTCGGCGACAGCCGCTTCCGCACCCTTCTGAAGCTGTGCGCCGAAGGCGGCATTCGGACCGGTGATCGGGCCGGCAACGCCGAACATTACATCGGCCCACGCGTTGCCGCCGAACGCGACAAGCGCGGTCAGGGCTACGGCGGACAAAAGTGACTTTTTCATTTAAACGCTCCCATTTACGGAGTGGGCGTGGATGAAGCTTTCATGCGATGCCCACCCTTATCGCAGAAAGCATAGTTTGCCGATTTTCAGGCACTTGTCACGCCGATTCAATTCCGAGGCGGCGTTAATGATGAACGTCAACCTTTCGGTTTCCAGCTCAAGATTGAAGCTCTTTCGTAGAGCCAATTATACTGTGTCACCATCTGGTTGGTGCGCGTGTATTGATAGCCGACGAAGCCGAGGATCATCAGCACGATGGTGTCGACGACATAATAGTGCAGCGAGAACATGGTGCCGCCGAACAGCGCGTGATGGATGAAGCGGATCGCGATGCCGAGGCCCAGCATATAGGCGAACAGCTGGATGAAGCTGCGCCACGTCTGAGCACTGGCCTTGCCCGTCATCCACGCCGCCCAGCCGCCGAGCAGACAGGTGACGAAGAAGAACTGCCAGATCGAGGGTTCCTCGTAAAGAATGCCCTGCATGGTGAAGTCTCCTTAGCATGACCCCGAAAAGTTGCGGACTTTCCGGACAAAGATCATGCGACAAACAAACAATTTGGAGCGGAATGGCGGATGCACGCATTCCGCTCCGAACTCAGTGGTGTCCGCCTTCGAGATAGGCGGCGCGCACTTCCGGATTGGCGAGCAGCTCCTTGCCGGTGCCGCTCATCGTCACATTGCCGTTGACCATGACGTAGCCGCGCGTGGCGAGCTTCAGCGCGCCGAAGGCGTTCTGCTCGACCAGGAACACGGTCAGCCCCTGGGTGCGGTTCAGTTCGCGGATGGCGTCGAAGATCTGCTTGACGATCAGTGGCGCGAGACCCAGCGACGGCTCGTCGAGCAAAAGCAGCTTCGGCCGTGCCATCAGCGCGCGTCCGATCGACAGCATCTGCTGCTCACCGCCCGACAGCGTGCCGCCGCGCTGGGTGATGCGCTCTTTCAACCGCGGGAACAGCGTGAACACCTTCTCGACGTCCTCGTCATAGTGCTTGAGGTTGTCGAGGCTGGCGCCCATCTGCAGGTTTTCCATCACCGTCATGCGCGGAAAGATCCGCCGGCCCTCGGGCGACTGGGCAATGCGCATGCGCGCGATCTCGTGCGTCGGCATCCGGGTGATGTCGGTGCCGGCAAAGGTGATGGTGCCGGCGCGAGCGCGCGGCGCGCCGAAAATAGTCATCATCAGCGTCGACTTGCCGGCGCCGTTGGCACCGATCAGCGCCACGATCTCACCTTCCTTCACAGTGACATCGACGCCGTTCAGCGCCCGGATGTTGCCGTAATAGGTCTGCACGCCCTTGATATCGAGCAGCGTTGTCGCGGCCATCATTTACGCCCTCCGCGCGGCTTGGCTGTGGGAGGTTTCGCGGCCGGCTTGGCCTTCACCCGCTCGGACGGCTTTCTGGGCGCGGCATTGGCTCTTGCGTCGACTTGACCCGCCTTTGATGCGCCCTTGGCGACCGTAACCCGCTCACCTGAACTGTGGCCCACCGTGTCGGTCACCGGCCCGGCGAGATAGGACGACGATGTCCCCGGACCATGTGCGTAATCCGGCCCGGTATCGAGCTGTTCGATCACATCTTCGTCGCCGACTTCGGTAAGAACCGCCTCGACTTCCTCGTCGTCGACGCCGAGATAGGCGGCGATGACGCGCGGATCCGTGCGCACCGATTGCGGACTGCCGTCGGAGATCTTGCGGCCGTACTCCAGCACCACGACATGATCGGAGATTTGCATAACGACGGACATGTCATGCTCGATCAGCAGGATCGACGTGCCCGCGGTGTTCTTGATGTCGATCAGCAACTCGTTGAGCGCCGCCGATTCCTTCGGATTGAGGCCGGCCGCCGGTTCGTCGAGGCACAGAAGCTCGGGTCCCGTGCACATGGCGCGAGCGATCTCGAGGCGGCGCTGCGCGCCATAGGGCAGGTCGCCGGCCGGGTCGTCGGCACGGTCGACAAGATCGGCCTTTTCCAGCCAATGCTTGGCGAGTTCCACCGATTCGGCCGAGGCCTTGCGATAGCCGCTGAAGCCGAACAGGCCGAGGACCGTGTAGCCCGATGCCTTCATCAGTTTGTTGTGCTGGGCGACCAGCAGGTTCTCCAGCAGGGTCATGCCGGAGAACAGGCGGATGTTCTGGAAGGTGCGCGCCACCTTGGCGCGCGCCGGGATCTCATGGTTGGGCAGCCGCTCGAGCAGGAAGGTCGAACCATCGTTCCGGTTGAGCGTGATCATGCCTTCCGACGGCTTGTAAAAGCCGGTGATGCAGTTGAACACCGTGGTTTTGCCGGCGCCGTTAGGGCCGATCAGCGCGGTGATCTCGCCGCGCTTGGCGGCGAAAGACAGATCGCCGATGGCCACAAGGCCACCGAACTTCATCGACAGATGATCGACCTGCAGGATAGCGTCGTTCACGCCGGAATTGGCCTTCTGAACAGGGTTCGCATTCATCAGCCGTGTCCTTCCTTGGTGAAGGAGCTTGAGACAGCCTTTCGCTCCTTGAGGAAGGCGGTTGGTTCACGACTGCCGACGAAGCCGCGCGGCTTCCACAGCATGACGATGACCATGGCCATGCCGAACAGAAGCATGCGGTAGAGTTCCGGTGTGAAGTCCGGCCCGAAGACCTGCTTGAGGAAGTCGAGTTCGCGCAATGCCTCGGTGCCGCCGATCATCACCATTGCGGCGACCGCAATGCCGACCAGCGAACCCATGCCGCCGAGAACGACGATGGCCAGGATGATGGCCGATTCCAGGAAGACGAAGGATTCCGGGCTGACGAAGCCCTGCCGTGCGGCGAAGAACGCGCCGGCGAAGCCGCCGAACATCGCACCCGTGGCGAAGGCTGTGAGCTTCGTGGTGGTGGTGTTGATGCCGAGCGAGCGGCAGGCGATCTCGTCCTCCCGCAACGCTTCCCAGGCACGGCCGACCGGCATGCGCCGCAGCCGGATGGTGACGAAGGCTGTCAGCAGCGCCAACGCCAGGATCAGGTAATAGAGGAAGATCTTGTAGTAGGCGCTCGATGTCGCCAGATGCAGCACCTTGGCGATATAATTGGGGTCCGACACGTTGAAGGTCATCAGGCCGAAGAAGGTGACCTTCGGGATGCCGGAAATACCGGCCGAACCGTTGGTGACCTCGCGCCAGTTGATCAGCACCAGGCGGATGATCTCACCGAAAGCCAAGGTGACGATCGCCAGATAGTCGCCGCGCAGGCGCAGCACCGGGAAGCCGAGCAGCACGCCCCAGAAGGCGGCCATGGCGCCGGCGGCCGGCAAAAGGATCCAGAACGACAGGCCGTACTGCGTGCCGAGCAGCGCATAGGCATAGGCGCCGACCGCGTAAAAGGCGACATAACCGAGGTCGAGCAGGCCGGCGAGGCCGACGACGATGTTCAGGCCCCAGGCCAGCATCACATAGATCAGGATCTGGATGCCGAAATTGTCGACCCATTTCAGCGAGCCTTGCAGCCCGCCGACGAACGACCAGGACATCAGCGACAGGATCGCCACCACCAGGATCGGATAGAGGATCAGCGCGGCAATGCCGAGTTTGGTGAAGTTGGCATGGATGAAGCCCCGGAAATAATAGATCACGCAGGCCAGCACATAGATGACCGCCAGGGCGCGCAGGAATTGCACATAGCCCGCCGGCTCCGCTCCCACCCATCCGACGAGAGAACTGTTGACCGCAAACAACACCACCGCCGCGACCAAGGCCACGATGAAGGCCGGCAATTGGAAGAAGCGTGACGCCACGCTGGCCGGCAGCAGACCGGTGGCGACGTCGGTGATCTTCTGGTTGGCCAGGAAAGGCTGGCCATAAGCGACATAGAGGAAGCGCCCGATGGCCGTGGCGATCACCACGGCGGCAAGCAGGCCCCAGCGCGTCGTCAGGACCAGTTCATTGGAAATGTTCTGGCCGGTCTTCAGGCCGATGAACAGCACGAACAGGCCGAACGATATGGCAGCGGCATAAAGTGACTCGCGCAACGCGCGCTGCATAGG
>NZ_RZOM01000214.1:0-6926 GCF_003999175.1 Mesorhizobium sp. M7A.F.Ca.ET.027.03.2.1
ATCTCTACGTCACGGACGAGGGCAATAAACTGGTTGGCCTGGTGGTCCTGCGCGATCTGATGCTGAGCGAACCGGACGCCATTGTCGACCAGATCATGCTGCCCAAGCCGTTCGCTCTTCATGTCGGTCTCTCTTTGAGCAACGCCTGCAAGGCAGCGGTACGGCGTCACTACCCTGTCTATCCGGTGGTGGACGCGGAGAACCGGCTGCTCGGGCAGGTTCGCGGCTGGCGCTTGTTCGAGCAGCAAGTCATTGAGATTTCCGCTCAGTCTGGCCAGATGGTAGGTGTCCAGAAGGAGGAGCGCTCTTTCACGCCGCTGTTTTCAGCCTTCTTAAAGCGTCATCCGTGGCTGCAGTTGAACCTCCTGACGGCCTTCATGGCCGCATTCGTGGTCAGTTCGTTCACAGGAACCATCGAGAAGATCGTCACCCTGGCGGCATTCCTCCCGGTCTTGGCCGGGCAGAGCGGAAACACGGGCTGCCAAGCACTGGCTATGACGCTGCGTGGCCTTGCGCTGGGGGATGTGGACAAACGACCGAAGCTGCACTTGGTGGTGAGAGAGGGCGCGCTCGGGATCGCCAACGGCTTGCTTGTCGGCCTTCTTGCGGCTGCGGCGATGTGGTTCTACGCCTCGAGGCAACCGGAGTCGGCGGCCCAAGCGCCCATGTTAGCACTTGTGATCCTGCTTGCCATGTCCGGATCGTGCCTCATGTCTGGAATCTCCGGCGTGCTGATCCCGTTGGGCCTGCGCCGGGTCGGCGCCGACCCGGCGGTCGCTTCGGCGATCTTCCTCACCACCTTGACCGATATTGTAGGCATGGGCCTGATGCTGGGGCTGGCCACCATACTCGTGCTGTAGCGAGGTACGTTCCTGGGAAATTGGGGCAACAAGCTGATCTCGTCGCGTTCAGCGAATTGCGAGAGCCAGGCCGCATCGCGCACGCATCGTGAGAAGCACCCTCCGGCAGCTCTCTGACCCCTTGCGCAACGCGCCGGAAGACCTTTGGATAGGCCGTGGATGACCTTGAAGCCTATTCAGTGACCAGAACACGCGCAGAATCGCGCAAGCAATATTAACCTCGTCGGTTTGCGATCCGCCACTCAGGATCTGGTTGTTTGCTACTGGTGCCGAATCCTTCAATTACGTCCAGCAACTCCAAGCAGACGTTTTTGCGACCAGCGCAGCCAAAAATAGGAATAAGCCTGTTAGCTTGTTGCGCAGCTGCAACAGCTGCTGAGGCTCGCGTGATCTGGTGGCAGTTCAGTCGCCTTTTTTCTTGTAGTTATGCGATTCCTTCGCACTAGTCCGGTCGGGGTGGGTTCTCGGCATGCAATCTTCGTCTCGCACGATTTTCGGCTTCGCCGCAGCGCTGCTTTTTAGCGGGGTATTGCCGGCCGGCGCACAAGGTCTTTTTACGGCCTATGACGATGCGTTTTCGGCCCGCATCGCCAGTCCGGCCGACAATGGAACGCTCGCCCAATTCGTCACGGTTGCGGTCAACGCGGGCCAATACGATCAGGCGATCTCCTCAATCGAGCAGTATCTGATCCAATACCCCCGCGATGCGCGCGCCCGGCTTGCCGCCAGCCGGTTGTACTATCATGTCGGCTCCTATGAATTGGCCCGGCGGCAGGTGCAGTACGGCATCGAAGTCGGCGGTCTGACCGCGGGTGAGCAGCAGGAAGCTGTCCGCCTCCTCGGCCGGATCGATCGTGCGTTGCGTGGCGTCACCTGGGAACTCGCCCTGACCGGCGGCGTATTCAGCGCATTCACCGATTTTGCGCCGGGCGGGGCGCAGGACGAGGAAAGCTTCGTCTCGCCCTACGGGCGGGCGGAAGGCTTTGTCCGGTGGGACCTCGGCACGCCAAGTGCCGACGCGCTGGTGCTTTCAGGGTCGTTGACGGCGACAGAGCGTTTTTTCACGGAAGACCTGTCGGTTCCGGGTAGCGATAAGACTTTTGTCCACGGCAACGCAGCGATTACCTGGGACAAGGGGCTGCCCAATAGTGGGATCGATTCGCTTCGCCTGCTGCTCTCCGCGTTTACCGTTACAGACCGTTTCGACAGCGATATTCAGGAAACCGGCATTGGCCTTGGTGGACGTTTCCTCGTTCGACCGACGGTCGAAACGACGCTCTTCGCCGGTGGCGGCTACATCGATCTAAGCGCCTCGCAAGGCATTTTCGCCGACAGCAGGGTCTTCTATGAGGCAGGCGGCAGCTACCGCTTCCGTAATGGCCAGGCGCTCGGACTGCGCTTTGTCGGCTCGAACGACTTCGCTTCCGGATCTGGAGAAATCGGCCGCAGCTACTCAGGCGAGGTCCGCTATGGCGGCCTGTTGATGAACGTACCGGATCTTTTCGCATGGTCACACCAGATCGCCTTCTCGGCCGGCCACAGCGACATTCCCGATCTCTCGGTCGGCATCGGCACAAATATTAAGAGCGACTTCTGGCGCATTGCCTCGGAAAGCGATTTTCAGCTGACTGAAGCCCAGAAGATCAGCGTTGATCTCGCCTATCGAGAAACCACTTTCGCCATCGCCAACCGCGACCGAAAATCGTTCGAAATGCTCATGAGCTATACGTTGATGCTCAATTGAAAGAGGCCTCGATGAGGTACCGTCAGATCGCTCTTTTTATCGCCTGCCTTGCTTTCACGGTACCATCCGCCGCTGAGACAGTCGGGTCGATGACAGCCTATCAGACCAACATCGTCCGCAACAACGGTGGGACAATGAACGTTGGTGCTGGCGTCGAACTCGGCGACCAGTTGCGCAGTGACCCCACCGGTCTTGGAATGCTGGTGTTCCGGGATGAATCGAGCGCCAAGATTGGTCCGAACACCAGCCTGACAATCGATGAATTCGTCTACAATCCGGGCTCCGGTTCCGGAAAGATCGATATCGGGATGAACAGCGGCCTGGCACGTTTTTATGGCGGCCAAGTTTCTAAAGGGGGCGTCATGCAGGTTGCGACGCCGCACATGGTGCTCGGGGCGAGAGGCGGCATCATCGAAGTGCTGGTGGCAGCCGGCCAGACTGTCGGCATATTGCGCGCCGGCCGCATGACCTGCACGATCAGTGGCAAACGGCTGGTCATCACAAACCCGGGCTACGCCTGCACGTCGGCAGATGGCAAGCTGCTGACCGGCTACGGTGGCATCGACACCTTCCCGATATTGGACAGTATTGACCGGATAGCGGGCACCGGCCTGCCAGGGGCACCGGGTCCTGGGTTGGACGTAAGCGCAATTTGTGCATCGGCACTCGGCGGCTCGCTCGAAGTCTGCGGGTCCACGGACGGCGCATTGCCAGGAGTGGTCTTGGAATTCCCTGACAGCCCAATGCCACCTGCGGGCAGCGGGGGGCGGAGGGGCGAGTGTGAGGGTGAGCGTTGCTGTTACTACTGCGATTAGACTGGCCCCACGATGAGCCGCTTGGTCGGTAGTCCCTGGGCTGATTGGCGGCAAGCTGGCAGGCGCAAAATATCCGGCCTTGTGGTCGTGCTCCTGCTGCTCGCTTGCCATTTGGCTTTTGACGCACCGTTGTCGCGTCTGCGTGAGCGGACGTACGACTTCTACCAGTTTCTCGCCCCACGCCAGACGACGAGCAATCCTGTCGTGATCGTCTCGATAGATGACGCCAGCCTCAAGGCACATGGGCGATGGCCCTGGAATCGTGGCCTCTTGGCCGATCTGGTCGATGGCATCACCGAATCCGGCGCGGCGGTGGTCGGGCTTGCGCTGGTACTCCCCGAGGCCGACAACTCGCCTGAAGGCATCGCCGGAGACAAGCACTTAGCAGCGGCGCTGGCCAAAAATCGAACGGCGCTTGCCGTCAGCCTAGGCAATGAGGCGACAGTTTCAGAAGCAGAACCCAAAGCCGGCTGGTCGATCGTCGGGCAAGTACCCGATACACTTCCCGGCTTCACCGGCTTGACCGGCTCGCTTGCCGAATTCTCGAACACTGCCGCTGGCCTCGGCGTGATTCGCACCTTGCCTGATCCCGACGGCGTACTGCGCCATGTGCCGCTGCTCTGGCTTCGCAACACCGCTCAAGGCGTGCAGTTGTGGCCGTCCTTCGCACTCGAGCTCCTGCGCCTTTACGCTGGACAGGACGGGTACATAGCCCGGATGAATGCAGCCGGGTTCGACGCACTCAGGATGGCCGGCGCCATTGTGCCGCTCGAGCCGGAGGGGAGCATCCGCCTCTGGCAAACCGCCACCGATGCGCCCCGCCTGTCTGCCAGCACTATCCTCTCGGGCCATGGCGATCCGCGGCTGCGCGACGCCATCGCCATTGTCGACCTGTCGGCTGTGGGACTGACGCAGTACCTGCCCACGCCAAGGAGTCCAGCACGATCAGGAGCGGACATCCACGCCGATGCGGTTGGCCAGATGCTTGCCGGGCGCTACCTGGCCGAGCCAACGCACGCGCGTATGCTCGAGCGGCTCTGGTTTCTCCTCAGTGCCGTCGTTTTCATCGGGCTGTCCGGAGTGCTCGCCGGGCGTGTCGTGCTTGGCGCCCTCGCACTGGCGCTGCTGGCCGTCACGCCGTTTGTGTTCGGCGCTCTCGAGTACAGCATGCAGGGTGCACTCTATGACCCGCTGCAGCCGGCGCTTGCAACGATCATGGTTGCGGGCTTCGAAGGCTATGTCCTCTACAGGCGCAGCGAGCAGCGCCGGTCCACCTTGACGCGACAGTTCTCCCAATTTCTGTCGCCCTCCGTGGTGCAGCGCCTCGCAAGCTCGGACACCGAGGCAATCCTGTCTGGCGAGAAGCGCGAGATCACAATCCTGATCAGCGACATACGCGGCTTCACGACGATGAGCGAACAGCTCGATACCCATGAGATCGCCAAGGTAGTAAACCATTTCCTTGGTATTGCGACCGATGAGATACTCAAGCGCGACGGCACCATCGACAAGTTCATGGGCGATGCGGTGCTGGCCTTCTGGAACGCGCCGCTCGATCAACCCGATCATCGCGAGCGTGCGCTCGATGCGGGTCTTGCCCTGATCGAGCGGGTGGAGCGCGAAGATGCCGCCTTCACTGCGGATGGCCATCGCTCGATCGAAATCGGCGTCGCCATCGAGACCGGCATCTGCTCAGTAGGCAATTTCGGCTCCGAACGACGCTTCGATTACACCGCAATCGGCTCCCCGGTGAACCGCGTGGCACGTCTCGAGTCCACGACCAAGAAGCTGGGCATCCAGCTGGTGCTCGGACCCGGCTTTGCGGCAGGAGCATCGATGCCGGTCGTCCAGGCGGGCGCCTTTGAGCTCCAGGGTTTCAAGGGCGAGGTGCCGGTTTTCACTGTTCCGGAGATGCAAGCTGCTCACCAAGGTGTGAGCCGCGAAGTAGAGATCCAACAATCTGGCGCCCCTGGCGCGGTGGTTGGTTCGCCGCCATCCGAGCAAGTGACACCGCCTGATGTTGCGCCCCGAACCCGAAGCACACGCTGACCGGATTCAGCCGATCGCAGTGGTGCCGTCCTGCATCGTGAACTAAGACCGCTGGGGAGGCCTAGGTGCCATCAGGCGGCATCCGGCCTGCGCAGCCGTTGTTTTTGACGGCGGGCGTCTCGCACGCCTGCAGGATTAGGCCAATTTGGGCGGCCGCAAAATACCGGAGCTGAAAGTAGTCCATCTATTCCTGAAAGCTGCCATTCTATTTGCGGCCCCACGCTCATCAACCGTCTGCCGGCGCGCAGCGGTCGTCCAACAGAACACCGGCCGACCTGTTCAGTTCGAGTTGATGAGCGACCCACGCTCCAGCCTTCTCGCATGGCTGGAGCGACGCGGTAGAAGATGCCCTGGAACTGCTGAGGCTACGGAAACCTACAGATGCGGCTCCATTTCGGAGTGGAGCCGCGTATGCTAAGCGCCTTGTTTCGGTCGTTGAGGCGAACTCCTGCGATCCCATATGTGGACATAGTTGCTGAAGACGCCGTGGCGCTGTGAACCAGACTCGCGTGGGAGTGAGGTTGCAAAACGCCTCCTCCGGGTGACAACTCCCCGCAGAAAGCCGCTTCTTCAGACAGGCTCCGACCAAGCCGCAGGATAGGCGAGGCAGCCCCAGAATTTGGAGACCAGAATATGGCAAGCGGGGAGCAGCAAGACAAATCAGCGGCGGAAAAGGCAGTATGGCCGCTTCTCTTTCTAACGGCGGCGCTGCAGGCGTATCTGGGTCTGTCGTTGGTAGCCTATGTGTTCATGGGCGTGTCAAACCCGGGCTCCGGGATTGCCGGATGGACAGCGGCCATGACAGGCGGGCTCCAGACGATTGCGGCCATGGCGGCCTTTGTGCTGGCTGTTCAAGGCGATCTTCGCGGCACTAACCTGGCGTTAGCCGGCAGCATCATGCTGGGCTGGTTTTCGATGCTGCCTTCGGTCGCTGAGCAAGGGCTCGACTTTGGCGGTGACGACTGGGGTACCCCGGTCTATTTCGTGGTCTCCCCCATCATCGCGATCGTTACGGCAACGCTAGCTTGGCGCAACCTATACCTGGTCCCGGCAGCTTTCATCGTAACAGCACCGACCTTCATCGGCATTTTGGTCGTCATCGTCTTCGGAATCGCCATCGCTTTATACGGCTTCTGAATGCGTGGCAGGTTCGAGGCTCGAGGTCGCAAGGATTGGCTTCGGCCCGTGAATCCGAGGCGTATCGAAGGTCCGGCTTCGGGTCGCATCCGGCCCGCTGCAGCATTTTCCACTTTGAGGCGAAATCATTCTCGACTATGGTCTGCCAGACTTAAGGCATGGGGGATTGCCGATGGTTTTATCACGCAGGGGAGTCGTCATCGGCGGCCTGGCGCTGGTCGCGGTCGGTGCAACCGGCAATATTGTTCTAGCCGCGACGGCAAAATCCTTTTTCGCCGGTGACGCCAGCGACAACAATTTTGTCTATCGCAAGACCAACTT
>NZ_RZOM01000215.1:0-6889 GCF_003999175.1 Mesorhizobium sp. M7A.F.Ca.ET.027.03.2.1
GCGTTTCTCAAGGCCGGAGGTGTCGGCATTGGGGTCGGCCTGCGCCTTCAAGTCGGCATTGGCATTGGCGATCATGTCATCCGAATAGGGAACACCGACGCGCGCGTTCGCAACCAGGTGTGTCGAGAAGTTCTTCACCTCAATCGGCGCGTCCTTCAGGAAGGCATAGCTCGGCATGACCGATTCCGGCACGACCGAGCGCGGGTCGGCAAGATGCGCGACGTGCCAGGCATTCGAATAGCGGTCACCGACGCGGGCGAGATCCGGCCCGGTGCGTTTGGATCCCCACTGAAAGGGATGGTCGTACATCGACTCGGCAGCCAGGCTGTAGTGGCCGTAGCGCTCGACCTCGTCGCGAAACGGCCTGATCATCTGGCTGTGGCAGAGGTAGCAGCCTTCGCGCACATAGATGTTGCGCCCGACAAGTTCGAGCGGCGAGTAGGGGCGCAGGCCTTCCACCTTCTCGATCGTGTTGTCGAGATAGAAGAGCGGCGCGATCTCGACGATGCCGCCGACGGTCACCACAAGAAGAGAGCCAACGAGAAGGAGCGTGGCGTTCTTCTCTATGATTGCGTGTCTGTCCATCAAGCCCATTATCTGGCTCCTTATTCGGCAGGCTGAAGGGCGGGAACGGAGCCGGGCATCGGCTGCTCCTCGCGCTGATATCCGAGGATGGTCATGGTGATGTTCCAGGCCATGATCAGGGCGCCGGAGAGGTACATGGCCCCGCCGATGGCGCGCATGACATAGTAGGGGTGCATGGCGGCGACGGTCTCGGCGAAGGAGTAGACCAGGAAGCCCTGCTCGTCGTATTCGCGCCACATCAGGCCCTGCATGATGCCGGACACCCACATGACCGCAGCGTAGACAACGATACCAAGTGTCGCCAGCCAAAAGTGCCAGGTGACCAGCCGCAGCGAGTAGAGCCGTTGCCGGTTCCAGAGCTTCGGCACCATGTAGTAGATCGCGCCGAACGAGATCATGCCGACCCAGCCGAGCGCGCCGGAATGGACGTGACCAATGGTCCAGTCGGTATAGTGAGATAGCGAGTTGACCGCCTTGATCGACATCATCGGCCCTTCGAAGGTCGACATGCCGTAAAAGGCGATCGCCATCACCATCATGCGGATGATGGGGTCTGTGCGGAGCTTGTCCCACGCGCCGGACAGCGTCATCAGGCCGTTGATCATGCCGCCCCATGATGGCATCCACAGCATGATCGAGAACACCATGCCGAGCGTCTGCGCCCAATCGGGCAGGGCGGTGTAGTGCAGGTGGTGCGGCCCGGCCCAGATGTAGAGGAAGATGATCGCCCAGAAATGGATGATCGACAGCCGATAGGAATAGACCGGCCGGTTTGCCTGCTTGGGCACGAAGTAATACATCATGCCGAGGAAACCGGCAGTCAGGAAGAAGCCGACGGCGTTGTGTCCATACCACCATTGCGTCAAGGCGTCCTGGACCCCGGAAAAGGCGGAATAACTCTTGGAGCCCAGGAACGAGGCCGGCATCGACAGGTTGTTGATCACATGCAGCATCGCGATGGTCACGATGAAGGAGAGGTAGAACCAGTTGGCGACGTAGATGTGCGGTTCCTTGCGCTTGAAGATCGTGCCGAGGAACAGGATGAGATAGGCGACCCAGACGATGGTCAGCCAGATGTCCACATACCATTCGGGTTCGGCGTATTCTCGGCTCTCGGTGATGCCGAGCAAATAGCCGGTCGCGGCCATAACGATGAAAAGCTGGTAGCCCCAGAACACGAACCAGGCCAGATCGCCACCGAAGAGCCGGGCGCGACAGGTTCGCTGCACGACATACAATGATGTGCACAAGAGCGCGTTGCCGCCGAAGGCGAAGACGACGCCCGACGTGTGCAGCGGCCGCAAACGGCCGAAATTGAACCAGGGCTGGATGTTGAGATCGGGATAGGCAAGCTGCAGCGCGATGACGACGCCGACCAGCATGCCGACGACACCCCAGAACATCGTGGCGATGGCGCCGTAGCGGATCGGACCGTCCATGTAAGCGGAAGGATCGACTGCGACTGCCGGGGCGAAATTCGTGTTGCGAAGGAGAATGGCGACAAAGCCGAGCAACACCAAGAACAACACCCACATATGCTGTCGGAATGGCGCGTCCACGCCGAAGCCGGCAGCCACAAAAGCCGCGAATGTGAAAAGGCTCAAGGCGAAGATGTGCGTGCCGAACTTCATGACATGTCCCCGACGTCGACTCCGATGCGCGGATGTCAATCCGCAGGGACAGCAATTCAGCAGTCACGTCGCCGCCGCCTTGATCCATGTCAAAGCCCGGCGCTTTCGGATTGGGCAGCCTTGGGTGCGCAAACGATCAGGAGGTTGCCGTTGAACAGGGAGAAGGAGCTGGGATCGTCGCTGTCTAAAACAAGCCGCGAAAATTCGATACTGGCGGTTCGATCTGGGAGAGAGGTAGTTCCGGCGGCGGTGATGAAACGTGCGCATCTCGAAAAGCTGCAGCTGTGCGATGCTCTGGAAAGCATAGCAGACACGTTGCCGAAGGTTGATCGTTTGAAATGCCTGAGCATGGCAAACGCGATCGTCCCGCTGTTGCGAAACATTCATCGATACGAAGAGACGATGATCTTCCCGGCCTACGAGGCTGCTTTGAACAGCCGCGACGCCAACCTCGATTCCACCCGGCGACTGCGCGCCGAGCATGTCGAGGATGAATGCTATGCCGCCGAGGTGACCGAGATTCTGCTGGCCATCGGCCATGGCAAAACCGTTGACAATGCCGAAGCGGTTGGCTTCATGCTGCGCGGCTTCTTCGAAAGCTTGCGCCGGCATATCGCCTTCGAGCGCGAGCACGTCTTGCCGATGATTGGATCCGACTATTGATCCTAGGCGCCCGAGCGGCGCTGTAGTCGGTTCAGGTTATCGACTGTGACATGCCGATTGTTCTCAATCCGGATCACGCCATCTGATCGCAACCTGGTCAACTGGCGGCTAACTGTCTCGATCGTCAGACCGAGAAAATCGGCGATGTCGGCGCGGGTCAATGGCAGGTCGAAACTTGTCGACTGGGCGGAGGAGTCGAGCGCGGGGTCGATGTTCCTGGCGATCATGAGAAGAAAGCTCGCCACCTTTTCCGAAGCACTCTTGCGGCCCAGCGTCACCATCCAGTCGCGGGCATCATCGAGTTCGTTCAGCGTCTGCTTGAACAGGCGATGCTCCAGTCCCGGAGACTCTTTCATCATCCGTTCAATGGCGGCCTTGGGGAATGAGCACAAGGAGACTGCGGTTGCAGCCTCGGCGTTGATGGCGCTTTCCACCTTGAAGGGCCTGCCCAAAAAATCGGGAGCAAATTGGAGCCCGACAATCTGCTGGCGCCCATCCGAAAGGCTCTTTGTAAGCTTGACCACGCCGGAGAGCACGTTCGAGTAACTGTCGACGGTCTCGGCGTCGCCAATCAATTCCACGCCGGGCTCAACCGTATGTTTCGATGAAGTTCTGGCTAGACCCACCAGTTGTTCAGGGTCGAGAGCGCCGCAAACGCCATGGTGGCGCGCCTCGCACGATTGGCAAAGCACGGGAATGCCGGCGCTGTGTACATCCTGACGCACTGTCATCGTGGTCTTCCGCGGGTCCAAAGTCCTGTCACGATATAGCATCGACCCAAGCAAAAGCGCTTGCGGCAGTTTGTCCGCAGCCGATGGGCATTGACCGAAATCAAGGCGCTACTGCCTCTTGTGAGCAACATCGCGCGACACAGCCCGGAGCAGATTAGGACATGCGCCCAGATTTAGTTGCCCGACTTGGCGAGAACGTGCCGCGTTACACGAGTTACCCCACGGCGCCGCATTTTCATCCGGGTGTCGATGCTGCTGTGTGTCGTGGTTGGCTGCAGGCGCTTGGCGAGGATGACGAGATCTCGCTCTATCTGCATATCCCTTATTGCGACAAGCTTTGCTGGTTCTGCGCCTGCCATACGAAGCAGACACGCCACTACGAGCCGGTGACCCAATATCTGCACTCGCTGCATGACGAGATCGCGACCGTTGCCTGTCTTGTCGCAGGCAAGGGCCGCTTGCGTGCCGTTCATTTCGGTGGTGGTTCGCCAACCATGCTCAAACCGCAGGATATCGTTGCACTATCGGAAGTCTTGCGCGATGGATTCACATTTCTTCCCGACGCCAGGATCAGCGTTGAAATCGAACCCAACGACATGGACGAAGCCCGGCTCGACGCACTCGCCGAAATCGGCATGACGAGAGCGAGCCTCGGCGTCCAGGATTTCGATCCCAAGGTCCAGAAGGCCATCAATCGCGAGCAGACCTTCTTGCAAACGAAAGCTGTCGTTGACGGCGTTCGTTCGCGCGGCGTCGAATCGGTCAACTTGGACCTGCTCTATGGCTTGCCGCACCAGACCCGGGAGAGCGTTTCCTCGACGGTCGCACAAGCGTTGACCCTGGAGCCGGATCGGATCGCCCTTTTTGGCTACGCGCATGTGCCGTGGTTCAAAAAACATCAGACAATGATCGACGAGGCCTGGTTGCCAGGTCCGGAAGAGCGGTTTGCCCAATCGCAACTGGCAGCGCGCGCCATCCTTAACCAGGGATACGAAGCAATCGGGCTCGACCATTTCGCCAAACCGGACGATGCGCTGGCGGTTGCCGCGCGTTCGGGAACTTTGCATCGGAACTTTCAGGGCTACACCGAAGATCGCTGCGAGACTTTGATTGGCCTTGGCCCTTCATCCATCAGCCAGTTTCGCCAGGGCTACGTCCAGAACATGCCTTCGACCGCTGAATATGGCCGCATGGTGGGTGAGGGTGGGTTGGCTTCGGTCCGCGGGATTGCCTTTTCCAACGACGACCGCGCTCGCGGGTGGATCATCGAGCGGCTGATGTGCGACTTCGCCTTTTCGGCGATCGACCTGGTTGAGCGCTTCGGCGAAGCCGGCCAAAAGCTTCTCAGCAAGGCAAGCTCGACCGCGCTTCTTGACCCCGCACGCATGCTTGAATTGAACGGCGACCACTTCGTCGTGCCGGTGGAAAGCCGCCCCTTTGTCAGGAGCGTCGCCGCGAAGTTCGACAAATATTTCGAAACCGGCAAGGCCAGGCATTCAGTAGCGGTCTGAACATTGGCCCGGTCAGAAATGCTCGCCGGCCTTGAACGGGCCGATACGAGTGCCTGCCGCGATCAGGTAGGCGGTCGACCAGCCGATTAGCAAGAACCCGTTTACGCCCTCCAGCGCCGCCAGCACACGCCACGCATGGGCAGGCACGATGTCGCCATAGCCGACGGTCGAAAAGGTAATGGTCGAAAAGTACAGTGCGGTTTCGAAGTCGGCGAAGATATCAAGCAACCTATATAGGCCGGCCCAGAGCCAGACCTCTACGGTCATGACCGCAAAGAGGCCCATCACCACGCTGATCATCGCCACGATGCGGCTGCGGCGCCCGTGCATGCGAAACCGCGCGACCAGATACCCCATCGCGTGTGTGACGGCGATCAGACCAAATGTGTGGACGAGAACCGTCAGACTTATGACGACAGTGCCGATGAGTAGATTGAGGATCATGCGCGGAACGTAGCCGCCAAGAGCCCTTCGTCCTTGTGCGAGATCAATCTCAATCCCGACGGAGGTCTGAAAGCGCGGAAGCTCTGGCCAAAAACCGACACTCTGCTCTTTAGACTGAATCTCAGATTTCAGCCATTTCAGCCTTGAGGCAGCGTGCCCAAAGTTTGAAGGTCTGTAATATTGGCCGTACTAATTTGGAAAAAACCACCCAAAAAAGTACGGCGACAATTTCGCTAAGTGTTTGAAATGCATGGTGATCCCGACAGGAATCGAACCTGTGACCTACAGATTAGGAATCTGCCGCTCTATCCTACTGAGCTACGGGACCACGCGGCCAGACACATAGCCGCTTCGGATCGTTTCGCCAAGAGGCCGGCCGAAGGCAATCCGGCCGGCTTTGCGCTGCCGCCGTCAGGCGGCCAGCGCGGTTTCCGCCAGTTTCACCCAGTAACTCATGCCGTGCGGGATGACCTCGTCGTTGAAATCGTAGGCAGGGTTGTGGAGACCGGCGGTGTCGCCATTGCCGATGAAGATGAAGGCGCCGGGGCGGGCTTCGAGCATGTAGGAAAAATCCTCGCCACCCATCACCGGCTGGATGCCGCGGTGGACATGGGCGCCGCCGGCGACACTCATCGCGACATCACCGGCAAACACCGTCTCTTCCGCGTGGTTGAAGGTCACGGGGTAATTTGCCTGGTAGTCGACCTCGATCTTTGCCCCGAATGCGGTCGCCAGCCCGTCGCATATGCTGCGGATGCGCTCTTCGGACTTCTTGGCGATCTCCTTGCGCAGGGTGCGCACGGTGCCGGCGATTTCAGCGGTTTCGGGGATGATGTTGTAGGCGTCACCGGCGTGGAACTTGGTCACCGACACCACCATGGCCTCGACCGGATCGGTGCTGCGCGAGGCGATCGTCTGCAAGGCGCCGACCAGTTGGCTGGTGATGACGATCGGGTCGATCGTGCCGTGCGGCATCGCCGCGTGGCCGCCCTTGCCGCGCACGGTGATGGTGAACTCGGCGGTCGCCGCCATGATCGGGCCCGGGCGAATGGCGAACTGCCCGACAGGCAGGCCCGGCATGTTGTGCATGCCGAACACCCTGGAGATGTCGAAACGCTCCATCATGCCGTCCTTGACCATCTCGTTGCCGCCGCCGCCGCCCTCTTCGGCCGGCTGGAAGATCACCGCCACGGAACCGGTGAAGTTGCGCGTCTCGGCGAGGTATTTGGCCGCGCCCAGCAGCATTGCCGTGTGGCCGTCATGGCCGCAGGCGTGCATCTTGCCGGGGATGGTCGAGGCGTAGGACTTGCCTGTGATCTCGTTG
>NZ_RZOM01000216.1:0-6888 GCF_003999175.1 Mesorhizobium sp. M7A.F.Ca.ET.027.03.2.1
GGTCGAAGGCTCCCGCGTCATCGCCGCCGACGCCGGCATAGGCCATGCGCAGTTGCTGGGCCTCGTGCCGGAGCTGTGGGTGGGTGATTTCGATTCCGTGCCGGCGAACCTGCCGGACGATCTCGCTTCCGTGCCGCGCCGGACCTTCCCGGCGGAAAAGGACCAGACCGATGGCGAACTGGCCATCGCCGCAGCACTCGAGCGCGGCGCGACCCGGCTGGTGCTCGCCGGTGCTTTCGGCGGCAAGCGCGCCGACCACGCTTTCCTGCATCTGGCGCTTGCCTTGCGGCTGGCCGAAGCAGGGACCGATGTGCTCCTGACCAGCGGCGCCCAGGAAGGCATTCCCCTGCTGCGCGGAACGGCCGGCTTCGACTATGCCGATGGCACGCTGTTTTCGGTGCTCGGCTTTTCCGAGCTTGCCGGGTTGACCGTCACCGGCGCCAAATGGCCGCTGAACCACGTCAAGGTGGCCTTCGGTTCGTCGCTGACCATTTCCAACGAGGTCAAGGGCCGCCTCGAAATCGCGCTCGGCCATGGCCGCGCGATGCTGCTCGCTCATCCCTATCCCTTACCTGAAAGCTGACATGGCCCCGCCCCTTCTCAACCTCGACGGGATAAAACTGACCTTCGGCGGCACGCCGCTGCTCGATGGCGCCGCCTTGACGGCTTCGGCCGGCGACAAGATCGCACTGGTCGGCCGCAACGGGTCGGGCAAGTCGACCCTGCTGAAGATCGCCGCCGGCCTGATCGAGCCGCAGGACGGCGAGGTGTTCCGCCAGCCTTCGGCAACTGTCCGCTATTTGCCGCAGATGCCCGACATGGAGGGCTTTGCCACTGTCCGCGCCTATGTCGAGGCCGGGCTTGGCCCTGCCGACGATCCCTACCGCGCCAGCTATCTGATGGAGCATCTCGGACTGTCGGGTGAGGAACGTCCGAACGATCTGTCGGGCGGCGAGGCGAGGCGTGCTGCCCTTGCCCGCGTCATGGCGCCGGAGCCAGACATCCTGCTGCTCGATGAGCCGACCAATCATCTCGACCTCTCGGTCATCGAATGGCTGGAAGAAGAACTCATCCGCACCTCCTCGGCACTGATCGTCATCTCGCACGACCGCCGCTTTCTTGAACGTGTGTCGCGCGCCACCATCTGGCTCGATCGCGGCCAGACCCGCAGGCTGGACAAGGGCTTTGGCCATTTCGAGGAATGGCGCGACCTGGTCCTGGAGGAAGAAGAGCGCGAGCAGCATAAACTCGGCCGCCAGATCGTTCGCGAAGAGCATTGGCTGCGCTACGGCGTGACGGCGCGGCGCAAGCGAAACATGCGCCGGCTCGGCGAGTTGCAGACCATGCGCCAGCGTTTTCGCGGCCATCGCGGTGCCGAAGGGTCGGCGACCATGGTGGCGAGCGACGCCGCCGAGTCCGGCAAGCTGGTGATCGAGGCGAAGAACATCGAGAAGAGCTTTGGCGATCTCACCGTGGTCAAGGGGTTTTCGACCCGCATCCATCGCGGCGATCGCGTTGGCCTGGTCGGGCCGAACGGCGCCGGCAAGACGACGCTTTTGAAGATGCTGACCGGCGAGATGAAGCCAGACGCCGGTTCGGTGCGGCTCGGCACCAATCTGGAGATCGCCACGCTCGACCAGAAGCGCGAGGCGGTCGACCCGCAGGAGACGCTGGCGCAATATCTCACCGACGGGCGCGGCGAGAACCTCGTCATCAATGGCGAGCAGCGCCACGTCGTCTCCTACATGAAGGATTTCCTGTTCAAGCCGGAGCAGGCGCGCACGCCGGTGCGCGAGTTATCCGGCGGCGAGCGGGCGCGGCTCTTGCTGGCGCGCGTGCTGGCGCGACCGGCAAACCTTCTGGTGCTCGATGAGCCGACCAACGATCTCGATATGGAGACGCTGGAACTGCTGCAGGAACTGGTCGCTGGCTTTGCCGGCACCGTCATCCTGGTCAGCCACGACCGCGATTTCCTCGACCGCACCGTGACCAGCCTGATCGCACCGGATGGTGAAGGCCGCTGGATCGAATATGCCGGCGGCTACTCCGACATGCTGGCGCAGCGCGGCGGCACCCGGCTGGACGACCGCAAGGCGCGCGCGAAGGCCGACAACGGCGAAGCGCCCGTGACGACCAGAAGTGAAGCGGCCGCGCCAAAGGGGCCGGCGAAGAAACTGTCGTTCAAGCAGAAATTCGCTCTGGAATCGCTGCCCAAGAAAATCGAGGCTGTGACAGCTTCGATCTCAAGACTGGAGAACAACATCGCCGATCCGGCCTATTACGAGCGCGACCCGGCCTCCTTCCAGAAAACCATCGCCGCCCTCGACAAGGAGCGCGCGACGCTGGCGGCGCTGGAGGAAGAATGGCTGGAATTGGAGATGTTGCGCGAGGAAATGGAAGGGTGAAGGATTGCGTGGGGGCTTTTATGCGCCTAGATTATGCGCATAAAAGGAGGGATCTTTATGCTTCAATCGACGTCAAAACCTCAGCGACAATCTGTGAATACGTCCATCGACTCTCGGTTGATCAGCGATGCGAAAGCTTTGGGCATCAATATCTCACGTGCCGCCGAAGAGGGCATTGCAAAAGCAATCTCGGCAGAAAAAACGCGCCGATGGCAGGAAGAAAATAAGGAAGCCATCGACAGCTCCAATGAGTATGTCAGACGCAACGGACTGCCACTGGCCAAACACCGGCCGTTCTGATGGCGCGTTATGATTTCTATAGGAATGCCGCGGGCGGCGGTTATCTTCTCGACGTGCAATCAGACCTTCTTGAAGGACTAAGCACCAGGATCATCATTCCGCTGATGCCGCCCAAGATAGCCCCGGTTCCTGGTCGCCGATTAAACCCGACCTTCGCCATAAACGGCAAAGATCATGTGATGGTCACCCAGTTTATGTCAGCCTTCTCTGCCTCGGAATTGCCGGATCCAGAGGGAAGCCTTTCCAGGCACCATGACGAGATTGTCTCCGCGCTCGACATGCTGTTCCAAGGCTTCTGAACTGCTCCTTCTCAGCCAGCCGTCTTGGCCTGCCAGGCCTTGATCGCCTCGTCGAACACCTTCTCGCCGGGAATGCCCTTTTCCATGGTCAGCAGTGCCCGCCGTCCGGTCTTGTAGACGACCGGTACGTCGATCCAGTCCTGGCCGCGAAGCAGGGTCATGTTGGCGTCTTCGTCGGCCTTGGTATCGTTGAGCGCGACGAGGAAGAAGCCGTCGGCGATCTTCGCCGGAATGCCGATCAACGGGCTGCCGGCATCCTGTTCCGAACCCTTCATGGCGACGCGCAGGATGTTGTCGACACCGCCGCCCTCGAAACCGTCGGGCGTCAGGAAGATCATCTCGATGATATGGCTGGCCGGCAGTGTCTGATCGGTGTTGCGGCGGATGGTCATGCGCAACTGGATGTCCTTGCCGGGAATGGTGGCCTCGGCACGGATCGCCGGCTCCGGCGGCAGGTCGCCACCGGGCGATTCCTGCACCAGCGACCAGACGATATTGCCGGGCTCGGCGGAGCCCTGGGCGGTGCTGGTGCGCTCCTCGTAGAAGATCGCCTTCTGGCCGACAGGCAGAGCGGTTTCCGCAGGCGCAGCTGCCGGTGCGGGCGGCGTGCCGGCAGCATCGGGCGGCGCTGCCGGGGCAGCTCCGTTGGCAGGCGGCGTTGCGGGGGCGGCACCTGTAGCGGGGGGCGCTGCCGCGGCAGGTGTGCCTGCGGCCGGAGAGGAAATCGCCGGTGCGTTCGCCGCCGAGGGCGGCGTGGTCAGCGCGGCGACCGATTCGCCTTCGCCGATGCCGCTTTGGCCACCGGCCGGACCCGGGTCGACTTCACTGCCCTGCGGCGTCAGCCGCTGCGTGAATTTCGTGCTTTCGGCCTCCGTGCCGCCAGCCGCGGGCGCCGGAGGCGTTGCCGCGGCATCGGTTGCCGGCTTGGCAGGCGCTGGTTTCACCGGCTCGGTCTTGGCGACCTGATTGCCGCCAAGCCCAAGCATTTTGCCGAAGGCATCCTTGTTCAGCCAGATTCCGTAGCCGCCGCCGGCTACGACCAGAAGAGCGACGACGGCCGCGATCAGCCCACCATAGCTGCGCTTGCGCTCGGCGGGACGCAGGCGCTGGAAGGTGTCCGACACCGGCTCTTCGTCGCTGGAAAAGACATCTGCCTCGTCCTCCGCCTCGTCGGCATCCATACCTGGAAGAGGCGTGTCGGCGCGAGCCTGCTGGGAAGGCGCCGGCGTCGCCCTTTGCCAGCTCGGCTCGACCTTGGCGGCAGGTGGTGGCGCGGGCTGATAAGATTCAGGCTTTGCAGCGGGCGGTGCGGGCCAGGCCGATTCAGCCTTGGCCGGCTGCCGTGTATGGCTCGGCTGATTCTTGTTGCGATCGATCGATGAAAAGATGTGTTCCAGCTCCGCCAGCGGATCGGTCTCCGGCAGGCTCTTGGCATAGTCCCGCTCGACACTCGCGATCGCGTCTTCCAGCGAACGCATCTGCGTGGCTATGGCTTCGGCGGCCGGCGGCGGCGAATATTCCTCAAGCTTCTTCGCCAGCATGGTGCGAACGCTGGCATAGATGCGCGTACGCTTTTCCGGCGTCTCGTCGCCATGCTTGCCGAGCGCCTTTTTCAGAATAGCAACGTAATCTGCCATGCTTCAGTCGACCTGTATTTTGTTTCCGCGCCGGCCCCCGCAAATCGGCCGCGATGCCCGGAAAGGCTTCAGAAACTAGTCTTGAAACGGATCGGTCACAAGTATCGTGTCGTCCCGTTCCGGGCTGGTGGAAAGGAGTGCGACCGGGGCGCCGATCAGCTCTTCGATGTAGCGGACGTATTTGACGGCCTGGGCCGGCAGATCGTTCCAGCTGCGCGCGCCGGCAGTGGTGCCTTTCCAGCCCTCGAGCGTCTCGTAGACCGGTTCGACGCGTGCCTGCGCGCCCTGGCTGGCCGGCAGATAATCGATCATCTCGCCGTCGAGACGATAACCCGTGCAGACCTTGATCTCGTCCAGCCCGTCAAGCACGTCGAGCTTGGTCAGCGCGATTCCCTTGATGCCGTTGACAGCGACGGCCTGGCGTACCAACACCGCGTCGAACCAGCCGCAGCGGCGCTTGCGGCCGGTGACGACGCCGAATTCATGGCCGCGCGTGCCGAGGAATTCGCCGACCTCGTTCTTCTGCTCGGTCGGGAACGGACCTTCGCCGACGCGTGTCGTATAGGCTTTGGTGATGCCGAGCACATAGCCGATGGCGCCTGGGCCGACGCCGGAGCCGGCGGCAGCCTGTCCGGCAACCGTGTTCGACGAGGTTACGAACGGATAGGTGCCGTGGTCTATGTCAAGCAGCGTGCCCTGCGCGCCCTCGAACAGGATACGCTCGCCAGCCCGGCGCTTGTCGTCGAGGATCTTCCAGACCCGGTCCATATAGGGCAGGATGTCGTCGGCGACCGAGGTCAATTCCTGCATGATCGCGTCATGCGTGACTTCCGCATGGCCAAGCCCCCTACGCAGCGCATTGTGGTGCGTCAGCAGCCTGTCAACCTTCACGGGCAGTGTTTCCAAATCCGCCAAGTCCATCACCCTGACCGCGCGCCGGCCCACCTTGTCCTCGTAGGCGGGGCCGATGCCACGACGGGTCGTGCCAATCTTCGTCCCGGAATTGGATGCGGCGTCCTCACGGAATCCGTCCAGCTCCCGATGCAGGGACAGGATAAGCGCTGTGTTTTCGGCTATTTTCAGGCGATCCGGTGCGACTTCGACACCTTGCGCCTTGAGCTTGGCCACCTCGGCGACGAAAGCATGAGGGTCGAACACGACGCCATTGCCGATGATGGACAGCTTGCCCTGGCGCACGACGCCCGACGGAAGCAACGACAGCTTGTAGACCTTGCCGTCGACGACCAGCGTATGGCCGGCATTGTGGCCGCCCTGGAAACGCACCACGACATCGGCCCGCTCCGACAGCCAGTCGACGATCTTGCCCTTGCCTTCGTCACCCCACTGCGAGCCGACGACCACCACATTGGCCATGTTTCTTTTCCCTTGAGACGCCGCCAAGCGGCTTGAATATGGTTCGAAACGACAGGCCTCTATAACGTCAAGACCTCGCGAGCGCGACCTTTCTTTGCCGTCGAAAATGCCCTGAGGCACAACAATTTTCGGCTTTGACATCATTTACTTGGGCGAGCGAGGGCAATAGGCCGGCAAACACCGCAGCTCCGGCGACTGGAATCCCGCGATGCATCGAAGCGCCTACATATTCCTGCTGCTCACCACCTTGCTCTGGGGCGGAAATTCGGTGGCCGGCAAGCTGGCGGTCGATCACGTCTCGCCGATGACGCTGGTCTTCCTGCGCTGGGTTCTGGCCGTGGCGATCATGCTGCCCATCGGCTGGAAGACCATCCAGAAGGACTGGCCGGTCGTCCGCAAGCACTGGTTCGTGCTGGTCGCCCTCGGCGCCAGCGGCTTCACCCTGTTCAACACCATCTTCTACACGGCGCTCAACTACACGACAGCGATCAATGTCTCGATCGAACAGGCGGCGATGCCGATCCTGATCATGACTGCCAATTTCGTCTTCTTCCGCCTGCGCGTGAACTGGGCGCAGATTGTCGGCGTCGTGCTAACCATCGCCGGCGTGATCCTCACCGCCTGCCATGGCGACCCGCGCCGGCTGTTGACGCTGGAACTCAATTTCGGCGATGCCATCATGCTGGTCGCCGTGTTTCTCTACAGCGGCTATTCGGTCGGACTGCGGTTGAAACCGGTGATGCATTGGCAGAGCCTGATGCTGGCCCTGTCGGTTGCGGCACTCGTCACTTCGCTGCCGTTCTTCCTGTGGGAGGTCGTCGCCGGCAAGGTCATCATGCCCGATGCGCGCGGCTGGACCGTCATCGTCTATAC
>NZ_RZOM01000217.1:0-6879 GCF_003999175.1 Mesorhizobium sp. M7A.F.Ca.ET.027.03.2.1
ATGTAATAGAAATCATAGTGCAATTTTTCCATAACGTCATCGACGGCAGCCACATGCCCCTGATTTACTTGTGCCCACCCACTTATGCCCGGCCTGACGATATGCCTGTAGCGGTAGAATGGCAGCTCAGCCTCGTACCACTGCGACAGCACGACAGCTTCCGGCCGCGGCCCGATCCAACTCATTTCGCCACGCAGGATGTTGATGACCTGCGGCAGTTCGTCGATCCTGGATTTTCGCAGGAAACGCCCGACTCTGGTGATGCGGTCATCGTCGTGCCTGGTGATCGCCCTTTCCTTGTCGCTGCCGGCGCCAGAGTGCTGGCGCATCGAGCGAAACTTGTAGACCGTGCAGATCTTGCCCCGGTAGCCCATGCGTTGCTGGCGAAACAGCGCAGGACCATCGGAATCCAGCCGGATCAGCAGCGCTATCAACGCCAGAACGGGGGAAAGAACGATGATCAAGACAAGTGCCGAGACCCAGTCGACCGCCTGCTTGATCTTGAGATAGGCCTGGTTCGGATTGAGCGAACCAAGCGTGTTTTCCGACAGGTGCTCGATCTCGACCCGACCGGTCAGCGACTCTCTGACCTGCTTGACGTGGTATACGGGCGTTCCCGAAAGGGCCCGATCCGCGATGTATCGTTCCCATTCCGCGCCAAGATCGGCACGCAGATCAACGACCACGCCGCTGGCTCTTTCGATTATCGTACTGGTCGACTTGATCCAAAACCAATGCACACCCGGTAACGTCTTGAGGCGCTCGACATCTCCGCCGGGAATCACCACGAGCCGGTACGGATCGAGACGCCGCGTCAACAGGCTCAGGCCGAAGTACCAGAGCGTGGACTGCGTGAAACTGGCGGCAGCCTGAAACCGGCTGTACTCGAACCGAAAAAAGAAGATGGTCAGGAAAACAGCCCCGTAGGACAGGGCAAATGTCGGCAAGATGTAACTTGCCGCGGCCACGCCTGGGAAATTTCCGATGCGGCGATAAGACAAGAAGCCCACAAGGTGCGCGATGACCGCAGCGGCTACTGTTACCTGAAGATTGGCCGAATAGATGAATTCAGGATTGAAGACAATCCGGATGATCGCCGGCGCAAAAATCGCGAATGTCAGTCCGCCAAGCAGTTGAAACCGAATCCTGAACAGGAAGTGCCGGCTTCCGACAATAGTCGACGCTGCGACATTCAACGTCTTCCCCCCTTCCCCGAAGCTGCCGTATCGGCGACAGACCAGCGCGATAGCGCATCTGACCTGATCGTTCACAACAACGAATCGGACGTCTCGCCCCCCGGCGATTCGATACAGTCGAAGACCAAGAGCTACGACAGCGCGGTCGCGCCAGCAAGCATCTATTTCTCAGATCAACAGTTCGGGAAATTGAAAAGCCTGGGCTAATAAAGCGACTTAATGATCATTACTGAAGATGTCGCAGCGTCTAGGGCGATCTAACCGACAATCTATCGAGGTTGGCGGACATCAGACCGGAAATCCGCCAGTGACGCCGCTCCGGCCAGTGGCTTGATTGCCCCTGGCCGTTTCTTCGATCGCGCGCTTCAGCCGCGCTTCAGCAGCGTCCAGACGGCCGGCACCAGGCTTGCCGCGAGCGCCACCTTGATCAGGTCGCCGACGATGAACGGCACGACGCCGAACTGCCACGACTTTTCCGGACCGATGAGCAGCGCCAGCCAGGCAAAGCCCATTGCCATCATGACGACTTCGCCAACCAGCATGGCGTTGAAAAGCTTGATTGGATGGCGGTCCCAGCCGCGATCCGCCGCCCAGCCGACAATTGCCGCCATGACCACGAAGCCGGCGAGATAGCCGCCGGTCGAGCCGAGCATGTAGGCAATGCCGAGACCCTTTTCAGGCGTGCTCTGGAAGACGGGGAAGCCCATGGCGCCCTCGGCCATGTAGAGCAGCAGGGTGGCGACGCCGAGACGCATGCCGAAGGCGGCGGCGATCAGCAGCACGGCCAGCGTCTGCATCGAAATGTCGACCGGCCCGAGCATTACCTTGGTCTTGGCCGACAGTGTCAGCACAAGCGTTCCGGCGATGGCCAGGAAAAGCTGCGTTGCCAGCCGCGCCGCGCCGTTTTGCGGCAGAGCCAGAGAAACAAGCGGACGCATCGTAGTTGCAATTGCCATGGTATTTCCCCAATCCGATTGCCGCACTCCGATGTTCGCGGCCTCACATCCTCCTATATTGGCTTGCGTGTTGTGCGGCAATCGGTTTTGCCGTTTCCCGAAACAAGGCACCGATGCATGGCACTGAAATTCGATACCGGCTTCGACCCCTTCTATGGCCAGGGGGTGAATGTCGCGCCCGATGTCCAGCGCATCACGGCCCGCAATCCAAGCCCCTTCACCTTTCACGGCACCAACAGCTACGTTGTTGGCCGCGATACGCTGGCGGTGATCGATCCGGGGCCGGAGGACGAGGCGCATCTGCGGACCCTGATCGAGGTGATCGCAGGCCGGCCGGTCAGCCATATCTTCGTCAGCCACACGCATCGCGACCACTCCCCGCTGGCGGCCCGGCTGAAAGAGCGCACCGGCGCCCTCGTGCTGGCAGAGGGGCCGCACCGGCCGGCAAGAGCCCTGCATATCGGCGAGACCAATGCGCTCGATGCCAGTGCCGACACGGCTTTCATCCCTGATGTCGCCCTGCCCGACGGCGAGGTGGTCGACGGCGACGGCTGGTCGATCAGGACGGTTCTGACCCCGGGCCACACCGCCAATCATGCGGCGTTCGCGCTGCAGGGAACCGGCATCCTGTTTTCGGCCGATCATGTCATGGCCTGGGCAACCTCCATCGTCGCCCCGCCGGACGGGGCGATGGCCGACTACATGGCCTCGCTGGACCGCTTGATCGAACGCGGGGACCGCTTGCTGTTGCCAGGACATGGCGGGCCGGTGACAGCACCGCGCGCTTTCATGCGCGGGTTGAAGACGCATCGCAAGATGCGCGAGCGCGCCATTCTGGAGCGGGTCAAAGAGGGGGACCGGACGATCGTGGACATGGTCAAGGCGATCTACAGGGACACCGACCCGCGGCTGCATGGCGCCGCCGGATTGTCGGTGCTTGCCCATCTCGAGGATCTGACGGCGCGCGGCCTGGTCACGACAGACGGCGACCCGGCCATCACCGGTATTTTTGTGCCGGCAAGCTAAGATCGGCGCGAGCTCATCTGCGCCCTTTATACTCTAGAAGCGGCTGGAGCGCTCTGCCGGTTGGGGCGACTTCAAGCCCTGGCAAGAGCATTCAGGATCAGTTGGAAGTCGTGCCGCGGTCTCCAGCGCAACCCGCGAGGCGGTCATGGAGAGGCTCGGCAACACATGCTCCTGCAGCAATTCCTGGCGACTGCGGTCCATATAGTCGTTGAAACCCGCGGTCACGAACGCAAGCGGCACGAAACAAGCGCCGATTTCGCGCGACAGGGTCGCCTCGGGGGCGATGGAATGGTTGAGCACATCCGCGCCCATGCTTCGATAAGCCAAAGCCTCGGCTGGGGTTGTCAGTCGAGGCCCGTAACAATGGGCAGCCACCAACTGCTGCTCGATGCCATGAACCCGGCATTCGGCTGGCCAATGACGGCGGGCCGTCTCAACCAGAACCGCCGCACATCTTGGACATACGATCTGCTTGCCCGAGCAGTCAAAGCTCTGGCGGTCTGGAAGCAGTGAAAAAGGCGTCTGCGTCAGTTCGATGATATCGGCAGTCACCACCATGTCGCCGGGTTGAATCGCTTTGTTGACGGCTCCAACGGTCGAGCAGGCTAGGACTTGCTTTACACCCGCGTTCATCAACACCCAGAACGCCCGGCGATGGCAGGAATGGTCGATATGGTCGCGCGGATTGCCGTGCGAATACATGCACAACGCACGTTTCGTTCTGCCTTCCGCAGTAATCGAGGCATCGAACTCGATCAGCTTCCAGTTGTCGCTGCGGCCGAAAGGCGTTTCAAAACTAATGTCACGCCGCAAGGTGCGCACACCATCGAATTCGATATCTTCCGGGAAGGCCAGCCCCCAGTTTGCCGACCCGGTGATGATGGCCAGTCCTACCTGAGGTATGTCCGCTGCGTGATCCGCCGGATCACTGGCTATCTGATTTGTGAGCATGTTTCCAATTTCAGTCATGATTTTTGGTGTAAAGTCACGATCAAGACGACGACCACGACCATGGCGGTCCACACCGTTGAGATCGCCGCGATGGTCGGATCGATCTGATCGCGCAGAGATATGAACATGAGCTTCGGCAGCGTGCTGTTTTGACCACTCGAGACGAAGATCGAAATGACGGATTCGTCGAGTGATGTCAGGAAGGCCATCAATATGGCCGACAGCAGACTGATCTGAAGCTGCGGGACAATTATGCCGCCGATGGCTCTCGCCCAGTTCGCGCCGAGGCTGCGCGCCGCCTGAACTTGGTTCCAGTCAAAGCGGGCCAGAGCGGGCAACAGCACAATGCACACGACAGGAATGGCCAACACCACATGCCCGACCAGCACGCCGAATAGCGTTCCGACCAGATGTTGCGCCGCCAGCACAAAGAAGAGACCGATCGCAAGCAGGATTCCTGGCACGATGGACGGGGTGAGCAGAATGCCCTGAATGGTAACAGCGGCCTTTCCGCCGAGCCGATTTATCGAAATGCAGGCCAGCAGCCCCAAGGGTACCGCGAGCATAGCTGTCAATGTTCCAAGAACCAGGCTCGTCCTGAGCGCAGCCATCCACGTCGCCGAACCGAAAAAATGATCGTACCAGCGCAATGAATATGCGCGCGGCGGGAACTCGAGAAGGTCGGACGCCGAAAAGGACAGCGGCGCGACCACGAGCGTTGGCAGCATCAAGAACGCCATCACGAGTGCGGAAAAGCCCCACAGACAGATGCGGGACAGCCTGTTGTCCGGATAGGCCTCAAGCATGGGACGCACCGTCGCGCGTCAGCAGTCGCCGTGCCGACAGGAACATCACACCGATCAGAGCCATGACAACGAGGAGCAGAATGCCCAGGACGCTCGCCGACCCCCAATCCTGAAAGGTCGATAGCGTGCGCTCGATCCGGGCGGAGAGAGGATTTACCTTGCCGCCGCCCAGCACCGCCGGCGTGATGAAGAAGCCGAGCGTATAGATGAAGACGATGATCGACCCCGAGAAGATGCCGCCGGCCGAAAGCGGCAGAATGACCGTGCGGATCGTTTGCCCGAGAGTGGCGCCCATGCTCGCCGCCGCACGAATGAGGTTGGCGTCGATATCGCGCATCGCGGCATAAACCGGCAGCAGAAAGAGCGGCAGCATGTAGTGAACCATGCCGATCAGCGTTCCCGTGAAATTGTAGACCAGCGGCAATGGCTCAGCTGTCAGGCCTGAACCCGTCAAAGTTGCGTTGATCAGGCCATCGCGCCGCAACAGCACCAGCCAGCCATAGGTGCGCACCAGAATGGAGGTCCACAATGGCAGCATGACGAAGGCCATCAGCAAATTGGCCACCCTAGGTCTGGCGCTGGCCAGGGCGAGCGCCAGGGGAGTACCGAGAAGAATGCAGATCGCCAGCGTGCCCAGGGACAATTCAAGGGTTGTGACCAGTGCCGACCATGTCAGCCCGCTCGAAAGCACCTTCTCGTAGTTGCCGAGAGTGTATTCGCCATCCGTGGTCAGGAACGATTGCCGGATGATCCACAGGATAGGCAGTATCGCAGCCAGCCCAACGATGAACAGCGCCGGCAGAGAAAGTGAGAGGAAGAACCGCCGCTCTCGTCTTGCGTCTGCCGCAAGCGCGGGATTCGCCATGACGGTCACGCCCTAGCTCCTGGCATCGCGTGAACTTTTGCGGCTGGTGCAAAGGCGGTCATCGACTGGCCGGTGGCAAGCTCGGCGCAGCCGCTGGCCAGGGCTGCCGGAATGCAGACAAGAACTTCTTGCCCGCCGTCCAGCACAAGCGTCAGAAGCCAGTTCTCGCCGCGAAACACCTTGGCGCGCAGTGTTCCTTCGAGCGCGACGCCATCTCGTCCGACGAGCTTTGCATCAAGATGGAAGCTTTCCGCGCGGATCATCAGGGCTTCGGGCGATGTATCGGCGCCGTCGATTCTGCGCACGAGGCCTGGGGCTATAATGTTGGCCTCGCCTAGGAATTCCGCGACGAAGCGGGTCGATGGATGATGATAAATCCGCTGTGGCGTATCAATCTGCTGGATACGGCCGGAATCCATGACCGCGACCCTGTCAGACATAATCAGCGCTTCGCGCTGGTCATGCGTCACATAGATGGTTGTGATCCCCAAATCATCGTGCAGACGTCTGATTTCATACTGCATGGTTTCGCGCAGACTCTTGTCGAGCGCCGACAACGGCTCGTCCATCAGCATCACGCGTGGTTCGAAGACGATCGCCCGCGCCAGTGCTACCCGCTGGCGCTGTCCGCCCGATAGCGCGGCAATGTTGCGCTCCGACAGATCTTCCAGCTTGACGCGGGCCAACGCCTCAAACGCCCGCTTTCGGACCTCAGATCTCGGCGCCTTGCGCAGTACCAGCGGGTACTCGACATTCGCGAGGACGTTCATGTGGGGAAACAGGGCATAGTTCTGGAAGACGATGCCGATGTCGCGCTTGTTGGGCGCCAGGCGGGTGATGTCCCGATCCCCCAACAAGAGTTTGCCGGAATCTGGCCGGACAAATCCGGCCAAGGCCATGAGCAAGGTCGTCTTGCCCGACCCCGATGGGCCTAGCAGCGTGAGGAATTCGCCAGCCTTGATGTCGAGCGAAACATCGTCCAGCGCGACGTAGGTCCCATAGGTTTTGCGAACGCTGTCGATGGTGATCGCGAGCGACTTCATCATGTGCTCCAGCCCTAGAGCCGATGTATTCGAAGC
>NZ_RZOM01000218.1:0-6871 GCF_003999175.1 Mesorhizobium sp. M7A.F.Ca.ET.027.03.2.1
GCCTATTACCGCGTGCATCATTTCGCCCGCCAGCTCGCTTCGCCGTTCCCGCTGCTGGCAGCCGTCGGCGCCAAGACCAGCCGCATCGAGATCGGCACCGCCGTCATCGACATGCGCTACGAAAACCCGCTCTACATGGCCGAGGATGCGGGCGCCGCCGACATCATCGCCGGCGGCCGCCTGCAGCTTGGCATCAGCCGTGGTTCGCCCGAGCAGGTGATCGATGGCTGGCGCCATTTCGGCTACGCGCCGCCGGAAGGCAAGAGCGACGCCGACATGGCAAGGCACCACGCCGAGGTCTTCCTCGAGACGCTGCGCGGCGAGGGCTTCGCCCAACCCAATCCGCGGCCAATGTTCCCCAACCCGCCCGGCCTCTTGCGCCTCGAGCCGCATTCGGAGGGTTTGCGCGAGCGGATCTGGTGGGGTGCGGCCACCAACGCCACGTCGGAATGGGCGGCCAAGCTCGGCATGAACCTGCAGAGTTCGACGCTCAAATTCGACGAGAGCGGCAAGCCGTTCCATATCCAGCAGGCCGAGCAGATCCGCATCTATCGCGAGGCCTGGAAAGCGGCCGGTCACAGTCGCGAGCCGCGCGTCTCGGTCAGCCGCAGCATCTTTGCGCTGGTCGACGATCGCGACCGTGCCTATTTCGGCCACGGCAATGAGAGCCGCGACCAGATCGGCTTCATCGAGGAGAACACCAAGGCGATCTTCGGGCGCAGCTACGCGGCCGAGCCGGATGTGCTGATCAAGGAATTGGCGCAGGACGAGGCGATCGCCGAGGCCGACACGCTGCTGCTCACCGTTCCGAACCAACTTGGCGTCGACTACAATGCGCATGTCATCGAGGCGATCCTGACCCATGTCGCGCCGGCGCTTGGCTGGCGCTGACGCCGGATCGATCAGGGCGGAGTTCCAGGGAGGTACACAATGCCAAAGAAGGCCTTGATCGCCTGGGGCGGCTGGGAGGGCCACACGCCGGAGCAGAGCGCGAATATCGTTCGCACCTTGCTTGAGCGAAACGGCTTCGACGTCACGCTCGGCCAAGGCACCGCGATTTTCGCCGATCCGGAGCTTGCTTCCTTCGATCTCATCGTGCCCGTCATCACGATGTCGACGATCGAAAAGGCCGAGTTGCAGAACCTGACGCTTGCCGTTCGCGGGGGAAGCGGGCTCGGCGGTTTCCACGGCACTATGGGCGACAGTTTTCGCAACGAGCCCGACTATCAGTTCATGACCGGCGGCCAATGGGTGGCGCATCCCGGCAACATCATCGACTATACTGTCGCGATCACCCGGCCGGACGATCCGATCACAAAAGGCATCAGCGATTTCGCCTACCGGTCGGAGCAATATTACATGCATGTCGACCCAAGCAATGAGGTGCTGGCGACCACCACCTTTACCGACGCGCATTTTCCGGGCATCGGCGGCGTTGTCATGCCGGTCGTCTGGAAACGGCGCTATGGAGCGGGGAAGGTTTTCTACAGTTCCCTTGGTCACACGGCGGATGAGTTCGCGGTGCCGGAAATGGCGCTGATGGTGGAGCGGGGTTTGCTTTGGGCGGCGCGGGGGTAGCCTCTGTCAGTCACCAATTGCGAAAGGCGAGCGGCGAACTGCGGAGGCAGCGAGGTCTGAATTCCTGCAATGGCTAGAAAGTCGGCCGCTGTCGAACTACCATCCGGTGAACAGCAAAGGGGGGTGGAATGGATCATCAGCGGACAGTATTCTTGGTCGGAGGGGGCACGGGCGGAGACGAGGAAGCCGTGTTTACGCTGCATGTAGAGGGCGCCGTCTGCAGCCTGACATGCGGCTACCGGGACAAGGTGATCAGGGCCGAAGAGGAAGATTTTTTCGAAGCTCTGTTCCAGATCCGTCAGGGGCTCGAAGCCGATGGTTTGCTGCCCTTCTGCTACGGGGCGAGTGCCAATGTTTATCCCGAAAATACCGTGATGGAGAAGAGTCGCGGATTGATGGCCTGCAAGGTGACGATGGGGCGATTTCCCCAAGAGACGGATCTGGTCGACATATTTGACGATGGCGTCGACGTGGTTCCGGTTTTCGTCCACATTCAGCAGGAATTTTGGGAAGAATGGCTGGCCTCTCTGCCCTCCTAGTGCCCAGCACTCATTTTATCCCGCCGGTGACCGCAAAGGCGCCAGCGGTGCGCCCATCCTCCAGCCGCACCACCGCCGTCACGATCGAACCGTAGGAGCCACGCCAGACGCTGTGGAAGCGCTGATGCTCGGCGGCCGGAATGAGGGCATGCCCGCTGAGGCGCGCACCGCTTCGCTGCAGCACGACGACCTCTCCGTTGACATGCACCTGGATGTTGGCCGTTTCGGCGGCCTCGCCGGGCAGTTCGAGCGTGATGACGATCTCGTCCTGATCGCCGGAAGGCCGCGTCTCGGCGGCAAGCGTGATCGCGAACGCTGGCACCTTGCTGTCGCCGGCTCGGGCAGGACGGCCTGAAAACACATCGTCGTCAAGTTCCGGCGTGCGCGGCGGGCGGGTGCGGCGCTGCGTGGAGCGTTCGAAGTCGCCGGCCATGCGCAGCAGTCTCTCATCGTCATAGGCCTTGCCGGCAAAGGTGAGGCCGACCGGCATGCCGATATCGGCCATGGTTCCCATCGGCACGGTGACGGTGGGGATGCCGAAATGGCGCCAGACCAGATTGCCGTTGGCGACCCAGGTGCCATTGCGCCAGGCAAGGGCGGCGGACGCCTCGTCGATGTCTGCATCGGCCGGTCCGACATCGGCGGCCGCGGGCAGCACCACGGCGTCGATGCCATGGGCGTCCAGCCAGTCCTCGAAATCGATCCGCCTTGTCGCTTCGAGGCCCTTCAGGCCTTCTTCAATCGTCGGGATTTCCGTGACGGGCGTGACGCCGGACCGCGCCCGCTCGACATATTCCCTCAGGTCGAAGCCGCCCTCATAGCGGTCGGGCAGCGTGCCCGGCGGCTGCGGGAAGATCTTTGGGCCGTCGACCGAGACGAGATCGGGCAAAGACGGGTCGGCATTGGCGCGCAAAAAGTCGTCCCAGCCCCAGATGCTGAGATCCCAGAGCTCGCGGTCGGCGAACTCTGGGGGCACCAGCCCGCGCTCGACCATGGTGCGCGTGCCGGGGCGGTCGCGCTCATAGTTGGAAACGACGGGAAAATCGACCTCGACCACCTCGGCGCCAAGCCGCGTGAGATCGGCCGCGGCCCGCTCCCACAGGGCAAGCACCGAGGCGCGGGTTTCGATCGGCGCATCGGCCTCGCTGTCGCGGCCGATATACATTCTGGGCACGCCGAGCCGCTTGCCTTTCAACGACCCCGCCAGTGCGAGATCGGTATAGCGGGGCGGCCGCACAGCGGAGCTTTTCGGCAGCTCGACCCAGGGCTGCGCGCGCCAGAAATCGCCTCGCGTCTCGGGATCGTCGGCGACGATCACATCGAGCAGTTCGAGCATGTCGGGCATTGTCCGCGCGTGCGGCACCACGACATCCATGGTCGGCACCAGGGGCCAGTTGCCGCGCACCGAAATGACGCCGCGCGACGGGGTGTAGGCGACCACTGCATTGTTGGTGGCCGGCGCGCGGCCGGACGACCAGGTTTCTTCGCCAAGCCCGAAGGCGCAGAAGCTGGCCGCCGTCGCCGTGCCGGAGCCATTGGACGAGCCCGACGCGAAGGCGGCGGTCAGATAGTCGCCATTGTAGGGGCTCTCGGCGCGACCGTAGACGCCGCGCTGCATGCCGCCATTGGCCATTGGCGGCATGTTGGTCAGCCCGATCAGCACGGCGCCGCCGGCGCGCAGCCGGGCGATGGTGAAGGCGTCCTCATTGGCGATGAGATGCTCGAAGGCGGGCGAACCGGCGGCCACCGTCAGGCCTGACACCTTGTAACTGTCCTTGGCGGTGTAGGGGATGCCGTCGAGCGGTCCGAGCACGGCGCCGTTGCGGCGGCGCTGGTCGGAGGCCACCGCCTCCTCAAACATGTCAGGGTTGAGCACTGGGACGGCATTAAGGCTGATGCCGTGGCGGTCAAAATGCGCGATGCGCCTCAGATACGCCCCGACCAGTTCGACGCTGGTGGCGGTGCCGTCATCGAGCGCTCGGCGCAGTTGGTCTATCGTCGCTTCGACGAGGTGAAGGCTGGCGTCGGTCATCACTGGTTCCAGGCTTTCGTTACAATCCTATGGATGAGCGAGGCAGCTGGCTTCGGCAAGAGCCTATCGCGGTCTTCTCGGAACTTTTGTCCGGCTGGCGGTTTTGGATGTATGGTGTGATTCTGGAATGGCCAGGAGGGTATTGGCGATGACCATGAAATGCGTTGCGATCCTAGCTCTCGCTGTCGCCATGGGCTCAAGCGTTTGCGCCGCGGCGTTCGCTGGCGACCGGCATCACGACCGCCGGGTCCACTCCGAACGCTACGTTCCCGCCGAAGGCGATCTCATCGACATCCTGTTCGGCGGCCCGCGCTACTACGATCAGCAGTTGGTGACGACGGCGGCCGGCGCGTGCTCCTACCATCGCGTCGGACCCGACGCGAATGCGGTGAACAAGATCAACGATCATCACTGTGGGAAGTAGGCGGCAGGCGGCGCCTCAGCGCCCGTCACTCTCCTTCATCCGCTCGATGATCTCGGCCATCAGCGCCAGGTCGCGGCGTGAATCGGCGAGGTCGGTCAGAGGCTTTGTGCCTTCGGTGATGTGGCGGTGGAAAATCTCGAGTTCATTCGAGAAAGCATCGCCGTAGAGAGGCCCGAAGGTTTTCGTCACCGGGCCGAGCGGGCCGGCATCGGTGACCTCCAGCCGCGTCGGCAGGCTGCGGATGTAGGGCGTGTCGTAGAGAATGCGCACACGCCTGGTGTTCGAGCGCACCTCGATCATGGCGTCGAACAGGCCGAGATCGTCGACCACCGCGTCGTAGAGACAAGCGAAATGGCCGTAGTCGAAGCTGACTGATGTGTTGGCGCCGCCATTGGTGCGGTGCGCGGCCAGCACGCGCGCCGGCTCGCCGATCAGCCCGCGCATCGCTGAAATGTGGTGCGAGGAAAGCGCCGTCAGGCCGCGATAGGCGCGCACCAGGTCGGCCGGCGCATCGGCGCCGACGACTTCGCGGATCAGTGCGTCGCGTTCGCTTGCGCCACGCGCCAGCAGGGTAGGGTCTATATCGTTGGGATAGAGGACGTTCTGGCTCTTCTTGAGAAAGTGCCGGCCTTCCGAGATCATGTCGAAGATTCGGACATGGGTGATGTCGGCGTATGCCGGCAGTTCGTCCCTGGCCGCCAGATAGGCCGGCGCGTAGCGGCGCATATAGCCGACGAACAGGGTCTTGTCGTAGCCCGGCATCAGCGCCAGCAGATCGTCGATTTCGCGCACCGTCAGGCAGGCGGGCTTTTCCAGCAGGATATGTTTGTTGGCTGCAATCGCCGCCCGCACGAAGCGGCTGTGGGTGTCGTCGGACGACAGCACGAACACCGCGTCGATGTCGGGCGAACTAATCAGCGCCTCGGCCGTGTCGAAGGCCTTTGCCGTCGTAAATTCAGAGGTGACGAGTGACACCAGGCTGGGCGACACGTCGTACACGCCCGCGATCACCCAGCGGTCGCGCTGATCGCCCAGCACAGGCAGATGGATCGACTGCGCGACCTCTCCAAGACCTATCAGTCCGACACGAATTGGTGCCACAGGCGAACTCCCTTTGATTTCAAGTCTGATGCTGCAGGACTATGCCGCGCCGGTTACCAGCGCGACGAGCTCGTTTCCGGACGTTTCGGAAGCGCGCACGGTCGCCGCCATCTTTCCCGCCCGCATCACCCAGATCTGGTCGGACAGGCGGCGGACCTGATCGAAATTGTGGCTGACCAGGATGACTGAGACCGACTGCTCGCGCAGACGCCGGATCAGAGCCTCGACATTGGCGGTCTCCTGCACGCCGAGTGCTGCCGTCGGTTCGTCCATCACCACCAGCTTGGCGCCGGAGCCGACAGCGCGGCAGATCGAGATCGCCTGCCGCTGGCCGCCCGACAAGCGCCGCACACGCTGGTTGATCGACGGCACGTTGATCGACAGCCGCGACAGCATGGAACGGGCCTCGCGCTTCATCGCCTTGCGATCGAGGAAAGCGAACGGCCCGATGCGGCGCACGATCTCGCGGTTGAGGAACAGGTTCTGCGCGACCGTCAATTCGTCGATCAGCGCCAGGTTCTGGTGCACGGTCTCGATGCCGGCCTTGCGTGCCTCGTCGGGGTTGGCGAAGGGCCGCGCCCGGCCGTCGAAGAACAAATTGCCGGTGTCCGGCTGATGCACGCCGACCAGGCTGCGGATCAGCGTCGACTTGCCGGCGCCATTGTCGCCGATGACGGCGGTGACCTCGCCGCGACGGGCCTGGAAGGCGACGTCGGTGAAGGCGCGGATGCCGCCGAAATGCTTGCTCAGCCCTTCGCAGGCGATGATCGCCTCAGCGGCGGGGATGTGATGGGGCGCGCTCATTTCTGATACCGCATGATCAGGGCCGCCAGCACCACGATGGCGCCCACGGCAAGCGGTTGGTAGAAGGCCGAGACGTTGAGCAAGGTCAGGCCGTTGACGAGTGCTGTGAGCATCAGCGCGCCGATCGCCGGTCCCAGAATGCTGGCGCGGCCGCCGAACAGGCTGACGCCGCCCAGCACCACCGCCGCCACCGAGTTCAAGAGCAGGCTGGTGTTGATCTGCGGTTCGGCCGAGCCGATGCGGGCGACCAGAAGAATGGCCGCGATGCCGGCGCAGAAGCCCGAGATTGTATAGGCGGCGATCTTGACCCGGTTGGTGCGGATGCCCAGCGCGCCGGCACTTTCGGTCTGGCCGCCGGTCGCCAGCAGATGCACGCCGAAGCGTGTGTGGTAG
>NZ_RZOM01000219.1:0-6868 GCF_003999175.1 Mesorhizobium sp. M7A.F.Ca.ET.027.03.2.1
TTCCGGGCTGGCGGCGATCAATCCCGCCGGCAGGATGCCTTTCTCGACCAGCCGGTTCGGCCCGCAGATATCGGCGATGGTTTCCTCGAACAGGTCGGCGCGCTGCACGAGGCCGGCGCTGATCGCCGCCCACTCGCTCTCCTCGATGAGAACCGGGACATGCGCCAGCGGCCATTCGCGCTCATTGGCACCGGCCTTGTCATAGACGCGGTAATAAACGCCGGCATCGCGCAGATACTGGTCGGCGCGGGCAAAGCGCTGGCCGAGCTTTTCAGCGCCAAGTTCCTCGAGCGCCCCGACAAAATGCTTCCAGGCCGGGCGAGGATTGCCTGACGCATCGACCATCTCGTCGACGACGCCGTCGATCGGCTGGTAGTGCTCCAGCAGGCTGTGGGTCTGCGGCTTGCCGCGTCCCCTCTTGTGATTCCCCTTTGCCATCGCTGATCAGAGTCTTGCCGGCCGCCGAAGGTCAAGGGTCATCGGGAAATCTTCCGCCGGTTGTTCTTCACGGATCACATAGGCGGATGGCGTATGGCCGCGCGGTTCGAAGCGGGCGAGCCGCCGAGCTTCCGCCTCGTTGCCATTGACCGGAAAGGTGTCGTAATTGCGCCCGCCGGGATGGGCGACGTGGTAGACGCAGCCGCCGACCGCACGTCCCGACCAGCGGTCATAGATGTCGAAGACCAGCGGCGTGTTGACCGGCAGCGCCGGATGCAGGCCCGATGCCGGCTGCCAGGCCTTGAAGCGGACGCCCGCCACCGCGACCTCTCTGTTGTCCGTCACCTTCATCGGCACGATACGGCCGTTGCAGACGATCGCGTGGCGCTCCGGATTCAACCCTTCGGTCTTGACCTGCAGCCGTTCGACCGAGGAATCGACGAAACGCACGGTGCCGCCGATCGCGCCTTGCTCGCCCATGACATGCCAGGGTTCGAGCGCCTGCCGCAGTTCCAGCTTGATGCCGGCATGCTGAACCTGACCGCAGAACGGGAAGCGGAATTCGAGCTGGGCGTCGAACCATTCGGGCCTGAATTCGAAGCCGTTGAGCTTGAGGTCGTCGAGCACGTCGAGGAAATCGGCCCAGACATAATGCGGCAGCATGAAACGATCGTGCAGTGAGGTGCCCCAGCGCACGAAGCGGCCATCGAGCGGGCTCTTCCAGGCACGGGCAATGATCGCCCTGACAAGCAGTTGCTGCGCGAGGCTCATGCGTGCATTGGGCGGCATCTCGAAGCCGCGGAATTCGACCAGTCCCAGCCGACCGGTCGGTCCGTCCGGCGAAAACAGTTTGTCGATGCAGATTTCCGAACGATGCGTATTGCCGGTGACGTCGGTCAACAAATTGCGGAACAGCCGGTCGACCAGCCATGGCAAGGGTGCGTTGCCCCGGTCCGGATGCGGTACCTGCGCCATCGCGATCTCAAGCTCGTAGAGCGAGTCGTGACGCGCCTCGTCGAAGCGTGGCGCCTGGCTGGTCGGCCCGATGAACAGGCCGGAGAACAGATAGGACAGCGACGGATGACGCTGCCATTGCAGCACCAGGCTCTTCAGCAGGTCCGGCCTTCGCAGGAACGGGCTGTCATTGGGTGTCGCACCGCCGACCACGACATGGTTGCCGCCGCCGGTGCCGGTGTGGCGGCCGTCAATCATGAACTTGTCGGCGCCAAGCCGTGTCTGCCGTGCTTCCTCATAGATCGCCGTCGTCGTCGCCACGCAATCCTGCCAGTTGGAAGCAGGATGGATGTTGACTTCGATGACGCCGGGATCAGGCGCGACGCGGATGACGTTGAGGCGCGGATCGTGAGGCGGGCCGTAGCCCTCGATATGCACGGGAAGGCCGATCGCCTTCGCCGCGTTCTCGGCCGCAGCGACCAGTTCGAGATAGTCTTCCAGCGCCTCGACCGGCGGCATGAATACGCAAAGCCGCCCATCGCGCGGCTCGACCGAAAGCGCGGTGCGCACCGCGCCGCCGATCTCGGTGATCTCTTGTTCGACCCGGTCCTGCTGGCCGGTCGCAGCGGTGAACGATGCCGCTTGCTGGCGGCGCGCCATCTCGTCGGCACCTTCCAGTTCAGCCGGAGCCGCCGAGGGCAGGATGGCTTCACGCGCGGGCAGCGGTCCGCGTGGCAGCGACGGATCGACCGGCACGATGTAGGGGAATTGCTCCGGCGGCACATAGGGCAACGTGCCGAGTGGCAGGCGGTAGCCGACGGGTGAATCGCCGGGTACCAGGAACAGCCGGCCGCGCCGCGTCTTCCATTTTTCCGAGCGCCAGCGCGGATCCGATGCCTGGCTATTCCAGCGCTGCACCGGCAGCACATAGCCGGACGGCTTGGTCAGTCCGCGTTCGAACACCTTCGCCATACGGCTGCGTTCTTCCGGATCCTCCAGCCTGGAGTTGGACGGATCGACATTGTCAGGCAGCTTGCCTTCCTTGAGCAGCCATTCGGCCGGATCCTCATAGGCTTCGCTGACCATGGCCTTGTCGATGCCGAGTTCGCCGGCAATCGCGGTGAGCAGGCTTTCGGCCTGCTTCGGGCCGATATCGGCCTCGCTCTTTTCGCGTGCGATTAGCGACGGATCGCTCCATACCGGCTGGCCGTCGGCACGCCAGTAGAGCGAAAAGGTCCAGCGCGGCAGGCTTTCGCCCGGATACCATTTGCCCTGGCCGTAATGGAGAAAGCCGCCGGGCGCGAAGCGCTCGCGCAGTTTACGGATCAGTTCATCCGCCTTTTCGCGCTTGGTGGGACCGGCGGCGGCGGTGTTCCACTCGGCCGACTCGAAATCGTCGATCGACACGAAAGTCGGCTCGCCCCCCATCGTCAGCCGCACGTCGCCGGCGGCAAGCGCTGCATCGACCTTGTTGCCCAGCGCGTCGAGCGCCTGCCAGCTTTCGTCCGAAAATGGCTTGGTGATGCGCGGATGCTCGGCGATGCGGTCGACCCGCATCTCGAAGCCGAATTCGACATTGGCGAAGCTCGCCATGCCGGAAATGGGAGCCGCGTTGCGGAAATGCGGCGTGGCGGCCAGCGGCACATGGCTTTCGCCGGTGAGCAGGCCCGAGGTCGGATCGAAGCCGATCCAGCCGGCGCCGGGAAGATAGACCTCGCACCAGGCATGCAGATCGGTGAAGTCTATCGCCGTTCCCGGCGGACCGTCGAGCGCGATCAGATCGGGCTTCAACTGGATCAGATATCCGGAGACGAAGCGCGCGGCGATGCCGAGATTGCGCAGGATCTGCACCAGCAGCCAGCTTGAATCCCGGCATGACCCCTTTTTCGCGGCCAACGTCTCATCCGGCGAGAACACCCCGGTTTCCATGCGCACGATATAGGCGATCTCGCGCTGCAGCCGCGCATTGAGGTCCACCAGGAAATTGACGGTGTTGGCAGCGCTGCGATCGATGGTGTTCAGCAGCGCCGACAGCAGCGGTCCCGCCGGTTCCGGCGTGCGATAGATGGCGAGATCGTCGCGGATTTCTTCCGAGTACTCGAATGGAAATGCCTCGGCCGACGGCTCGACGAAGAAATCGAACGGATTGTAGACCGTCATGTCAGCGACGAGGTCGACCTCGATCTTCAACTCCGTCACCGGCTCCGGAAACACGAAGCGGGCTAGGAAGTTGCCGTAGGGGTCCTGCTGCAGATTGACGAAGTGGTTGGCCGGCTCGACCTTGAGCGAATGGCTCAGCACCTTGGTGCGGGAATGCGGCGCCGGCCGCAGCCTGATGATCTGGGGCCCGAGAACCACCGGCCGGTCGTACTTGTAGTGGGTCAGGTGGTAGACAGCTGCCAGAATTGCCATGGAGCCCCGGAATTCAGCGTTTCAAACGATTTCGCTGAACCCTGACACATCTGGCGACCATTCTCCAAGCAGAGATGTTGCGGTGCACCTAATTTAAGCAACGGTTGCCGGCTCAGAAAAACGCCTGTATCCCCGTCTGCGCCCGTCCCAGGATCAGCGCATGCACGTCATGCGTGCCTTCATAGGTGTTGACCGTCTCCAGATTCTGCGCGTGGCGCATGACGTGGTAGCCGATCTGGATGCCGTTGCCGCCATGCATGTCGCGGGCCTGGCGGGCGATGTCGAGCGCCTTGCCGCAATTGTTGCGCTTGACGATCGAGATCATTTCCGGCGCCATCTTGCCTTCATCCAGCAGTCGCCCGACGCGCAAGGACGCCTGCAGCCCAAGCGCGATCTCGGTCTGCATATCCGCCAGCTTCTTCTGGTAGAGCTGCGTGCCGGCCAGCGGCTTGCCGAACTGCTTGCGGTCGAGACCGTATTGGCGGGCGCGATGCCAGCAATCCTCGGCGGCGCCCATCGAGCCCCAGGAAATGCCGAAGCGAGCCCGGTTGAGGCATCCGAACGGTCCGCCAAGGCCCTTTGCGTTGGGCAGCAGCGCGTCTTCGCCGACCTCGACGTCTTCCATCACCACTTCGCCGGTGATCGACGCCCTGAGCGACAGCTTGCCGCCGATCTTCGGCGCCGAAAGCCCCTTCATGCCCTTTTCCAGAACGAAGCCACGGATCTCGTCCTTGCCGTTCTCGCCCTTCAGCTTCGCCCAGACGACGAACACGTCGGCGACCGGCGCGTTGGAAATCCACATCTTCGAACCGGACAGCTTGTAGCCGTTGGCGGTCTTCTCGGCGCGTGTCTTCATGCCGCCTGGGTCGGAGCCGGCATCCGGCTCGGTCAGGCCGAAACAGCCGATCCACTCGCCGCTGGCAAGCTTGGGCAGGTACTTCTTGCGCTGTTCGTCCGAGCCATAGGCGTAGATCGGGTACATCACCAGCGACGACTGCACTGACATCATCGAGCGATAACCCGAGTCGACACGTTCGACTTCCCGCGCGACCAGTCCGTAGGTCACATAGTTGGCGCCGAGACCGCCGAATTCTTCAGGGATGTTGATGCCGAGCAGGCCGGCCTCGCCCATTTCACGGAAGATCGCGGTATCGAATGTCTCGTTGAGGTAGGCGTCCTCGATCCGAGGCGCCAGTCTGTCGGCGGCGAAGGCGGCCGCACCGTCGCGCACCATGCGCTCGTCTTCCGAAAGCTGGCCCTCGATCAGGAACGGATCTTCCCAGACGAATGCATTCTTGTCGGCGGCCATGGCGTTCTCCCAACCAAGTGCATGTCGCCCAAAATGACATGCATGAAGCAAAATCTTGGGCCGTTCTATCGGCCTGCGCCTCGAAAAAATCAAACGAAATTGATTCACCGATCAATGAGCTTTAGGAATGGATCATGAGTGTCCAACGCCGCCTTTTGCCGAACATCAGCGCCCTTGCCGCTTTCGAGGCCGTGGCCCGCCTCGGCAGTTTCACCGCCGCCGCCCAGGAGCTAGACCTGACCCAAGGCGCGGTCAGCCGGCAAATCAGATTGTTGGAGGATCAGTTCGGCCGCCGACTGTTCGAACGCGACAGCCGCAATGTCAGCCTGTCGACATCGGGCGAAATCTACGCCGAGGCGGTGCGTTCAGCACTTGGCCAGTTGCGTGACGCAGCCCTTGGATTGATGAGCAATCGGCATAGCGGCATCCTGAACCTTGCCATTCTGCCGACCTTCGGCACGCGCTGGCTGATGCCGATGATCCCCGATTTCGTAGAAAACAATCCCGATATCACCATCAATTTCGTCACCCGCGTCGGCCGCTTCGACTTCGCCAGGGAGAGGCTGGATGCCGCCATCCACTATGGCCTGCCGGACTGGCCTGAGGCCGACTCGACACTGTTGGTGCGCGAAACCGTGGCGCCGGTCGTGTCGCCCGAATTCCTCGCCGGTCGCGCCATCGCCTCACCGGCCGATATCGGCCGCCTGCCGCTGCTGCACATGGCGACGCGTCCTGGCGCCTGGACCGAATGGTTCGAGCATCAGGGCCTGAGCGCGCCGACCGGACCGGGCATGCAGTTCGAGCAGTTCGGCACCGCCGCCCAGGCCTGCATGGCGGGGCTCGGCGTGGCGCTGCTGCCGCTGATCCTCATTGCAGGTGAATTGCAGCGCGGCCAGTTGGTGCCGGCGCCAGGCCAGCCCATGCAAAGCCGCAGCGCCTACTATCTCGTCGTCCCACACCACAAGCGCGGCCATCCGCCAGTCGCCAGTTTTCGCGACTGGCTGCTGGGCCAGGTCGAGAAGGAGCCGGCCGTTCTGGCGTGGTAGCTACTTTCGCTTCAGCGCATCCGCCAAGGCAGCACCGAATGCGCCTTGCTGTGCCGGCCGCTCCGGCTGGCGTTGCTGCGGTGCCGGCGAACGTGGCCTGCCGCCACCATTGTCGCGTGGCCCGCCACGCGGTGCGCCACCCTCGCCGCCATCCTTGCGCATGGAAAGCGCGATGCGCTTGCGCTTGATGTCGACGTCGACGACCCGCACCTTGACCACATCGCCGGCCTTCACGACCTCATGCGCGTCCTTGATGAACCGGTCGGCCAGTTGCGAGACATGCACCAGCCCGTCCTGATGCACTCCGATATCGACAAAGGCGCCGAAGGCGGCCACATTGGTGACCGTGCCTTCGAGCAGCATGCCGGGCTTCAGATCCTTGATGTCGTCGATGCCGTCGGCGAAGGTCGCCGTCTTGAAGCCTGGGCGCGGGTCGCGGCCGGGCTTTTCCAGCTCCGCCAGGATGTCGCGCACCGTCGGCAGGCCGAAACGCTCGTCGACGAAGACGCGCGGGTCGAGTGCCTTCAGCGCGGCACTATCGCCCATCAACGACCGCACATCGCGCCCGCAGGCGGCGACGATCTTCTTCGCCACGCCATAGGCCTCCGGATGCACCGACGAGGCATCGAGCGGCTCGCTGCCATTGGCAATGCGCAGGAAGCCGGCGGACTGTTCGAAGGCCCGAGGTCCAAGCCGAGCCACCTTGAGC
>NZ_RZOM01000021.1:0-15799 GCF_003999175.1 Mesorhizobium sp. M7A.F.Ca.ET.027.03.2.1
CGCCTGGAACGACGCTTCGTCCAGCGTCCGGTCGAGACCGGGCAGCACGATGGCGCCGCCGGGCAGGCGCGCGATGGCGGCAAGCAGTTCGGCCGTGGCGGGTATCGACCCGGTCGAGCCCGCGGCGATAACGGGGCCAGCGGGCGGATTGCGCAGCAGCCGCGCCGCCTCGGCGCGGATCAGCGCGCTGCGATGCGCGGCCGGATTGGAGCGGTCGCTTTCCGCGAGGAATTTCGGCCAGGCTTCGGTGACGATGCCGAGGAATTCGAGCGTCACCTGCCACCATCCGGCAAGGTTGCCGGTCACCAGATCGGTGAGCTTGGCCCAGTCGGTGCCTTCCGTCTCGATCTCGTCCATCAGCCGGGCGAGATCGCGCGCCAGCCAGATCGCATCGGCCGTGGAAGCCGGGATGACGATCTCCTCGGCGAAAAGGGCGGCAACATGCGCCGGCAGCCGGCGTTTCCAGGCGCGCACCAGCGGCGTCAGCAGCAACAGGCGTTCGGTTGCCGAAATCGGCGGCGCGAGATCGATGGCTGCCGATGCCTCGGTCTCGAACGCGGCCTCATCCTCGTCAAACTCGCCGAGTGGCCGGATGACCGGCAGGATTGCCGAGCCGCCGCCGCCGCGTGCCGCGAGGCTGTCGACGAAGACACCCCGCAAGGCACGCGCGGCACGGCGTGTCGGCACATAGATCGTGACATCGGCCAAAGCGAGCGGTTCGCCGTCAAATCGAAAACCCGGAACAAGACGACCGGCAAGCAGCGCCTCGGCAAGCGTCGGCAGAAACGGCGCTCCGGGCGGGATCGAGAAAACGCGGCTGGAGCCGCTCATTGCGACTCGATGAGCACACCGGCGACCGCCGCTTCCGCGAGCGGTACGGCATCGGGCGTGCCGACAGTGATCCAGTGGCCATGCATGGGCATGCCGAACAGGCGCCCTGCGGCGATGGCGGAATCGAAATAGGCGTTGAGCGAATGCGGCCCGGCCGGTGCGCCCTTGAACAGACGTCGGTGGACGATCGCGGCACCGGCATAGATCAGCCCCGCCGGATCGCCTTTCGAACGCCGCAAGCCGCCACCCGGCGCCATCAGGAAATCGGTGCTGCCGCAGTGTCCGGTTGCTTGATGGAGGTTGGCCAGCATCAGTAAGATATCCATCTTTGCGCCATTCCATGCATGGGCAAGACGGAGAAGGTTAGATACGCCGCTCTCTATCCAGAATGTATCGGCGTTGAGTACGTAGAAACGTACCCCTAGGTTTGGTAGCGCCTTGACGATGCCACCGGCGGAATCAAGTAGGCCACTGCCTTCATCGGAAATGACAATTCTTGGGGTGTTGCGTTCGGCGACATGAGCTACGACCTGTTGCGACAGATGATGGACGTTGACGACGGCTTTCTTGACGCCGGCCTCGGCCAGGCTGTCCAGGCCTCGGTCGAGCAAGGTTTTGCCGGCGATTTTGACCAAAGGCTTGGGGATCGTGTCGGTGATTGGCCGCATGCGCTTGCCAAGGCCGGCCGCGAGCACCATGGCCGTCGTTGGCACCAGCCGCCCATCCAGTTTCTTCAGACCCAGATCGATTACTTCCAAGTCACCGTTCCTCCAGCAGTCCATTTGCGTCGTAGAACTCGCGCAGGCTTGCCAACGCCGGATGAGACAGGGCCCGGCGCAGATAATCGCGGATGCGCGGCAGGTGCTTCAGATAATAGGGCTTGCCGTCGCGTTTTTCGAGGCGGACGAAGATGCCGAGGATCTTGGAGTTTCGCTGCGCCGCCATAATGGCGTAGGATTCCAGGAAGCTTGCCTCGTCGAAAGCCCCAGCTGCGTGGCGCGCCGCGACATAGGCATCCAGCGTCTGTTTCTCGATCTCGGGCGACATCGTAACACGCGCGTCCATGGCGAGCGAGGCGACGTCATAGGCGCAAGGGCCGATCAGCGCATCCTGGAAATCGACGATGCCTAGCCGATCATGCCCGGAACGGTCGCCGCGCCAGATGATGTTTGGCGAATGGAAGTCGCGCAGCATCAGCGTGACCTCGCGGCCTTGCAGCCGGTCGAGGAGCGCATTCCATTGCTTGTGGTAACCGGCGCGCAAGCTCTCGCTTGCCGGAGCGCCAGTGATTGCCGGCACGTACCAGTCGACCAGCAGATCGGCTTCGATCATCATGGCGTCGCGGTCGAAAGGCGGCACCTCGTGGAAGCCGCCGTGCCCTGTTTCCAGGCGCTGCGGCCAGGCCCTGCCGTGCATCATGGCCAGCAGCTCAGCCGCCACCGCACAGCGCTCGGGCAGCGGCTGGCCATCAATGTCGAGAAACCCTTCCGAACCAAGATGTTCGAGCAAAAGGAAGCCTTGCTCCTGATCCTCGGCATGGATCTCCGGAACGCTGACGCCGCCTGCCTTCAAGGCGCGGTCGATGGCGACGAAAGCGGAGACCGACTGGGCGGTGTGCGCGATCTCGGCATAGGGCTTGCCGTCGCGAACCGGCGCACCGAGCACCAGCCGTGGCGAGTTCATCAGCACTTGCGGCTTCTGGTCCGGCAGCGAAACGATCTCATAGGAGCGGGCTGAAGCATCGCCGATGAAATGGCGGCGCTGCGCTTCCCCCCAGCCTGCGTTCACGAGAAAGTCGCGCATGGCCAGTGACCGTGCCGCCCGATCGAAGGCAGCGCCCTGCCCCGACAATCTCGCCAACCGGCCATCGCCATGCTGGACGAGCTCGATCAGGATCGTGGTTTTCGGCAGATGGGCTTCCGCCCGCTCCGGCCATTCGACCAAAGCAGCACCCTGCGCCAGGGCTTCGTCGAACCCAAGCTCATCGAGCTCGTCCGCCGAGGACAGGCGGTATAGATCGAAATGATGGACCGGAATGCGGGTGTCGTAGCTCTGCACCAGCGTGAAGGTCGGGCTCGGAACGTCGAGGCCGGCATCGTCGGCCAAAGCCCTGATCAAGGCGCGCGCCAGCGTCGACTTGCCGACGCCGAGATCGCCCTTGAGGGCAAGCACATCACCCGGGCGCAGCGACAGCGCCAGATCTTCGCCCAGCCGTGCTGTCTGTGTCTCGTCGGCGAGTGAACGCTCCAGCAGCAATCCCGTCATCGAGCGCGCTACTCGGCCGCGGCGCGGATGCCCGGCATGTCGGGAAAGGTGCAGATGACGGTCGTGCCCTTGTCCTTGCCGGTTTCGATGCGAACGCTGCCGCCATGCAGCTCGACAAAGCTCTTGACGATCGACAGGCCGAGACCGGCACCGCGGCGACGGCCGCCATTGGCGCGCGGCTCGAAACGGCGGAACACCGAATCGAGCACATCCGGCGGCATGCCGGGACCATCGTCATGAACCGAGAATTCCACCCCATCCGCCAGATGGCGGCATGTGAGCCGGATGATGCTGGCTTCCGGGGCGTAATTGGCGGCGTTGCTGAGCAGATTGTAGAGGATCTGGCGGACGCGGACCTCATCGCCGTGAAACGTCTTCGGCGCCGCGATGGCGTCCACCTGGAGACTGATCGAATGCTCTTCCAGCCGGTCGGCCACCAGTTCGGCCGCAGCGGCGATGGTGCGATCGACCTGCACCTCGGAAATGTCGAGCTGCATGATGCCGGCGTCCACCGTCGCCAGGTCGAGTATGTCGTTGACGATGGTGAGCAGGACCGAGGAGGACGAGCTGACATGCTCGACATATTCGCGCTGCTTCTGCGTCAGCGGACCGGTCGTGGGCTGCGACAGGAGTTCGGTGAAGCCGATGATGTTGGTCAGCGGCGAACGCAGTTCATAGGAGACGTGCTGGACGAATTCGTTCTTGAGCTGGTCGGATTTTTGCAGCGCCTCGTTCTTGTCCTTCAGCGCCCGCTCGACATGGACGCTGTCGGTCACGTCGACGAAGGTCATCATCACCTGCCCGTTGGGCAGCGGGATCATGGCGTAACTCAGCACATTGCCGTTGTTGAGCTCGGTCTGTCCGTGGCGGTCGCGGCGCTCGTCGTCAAAGCCGGTGATGGCGGCAACGAAGCTGGGCCAGGGGCTGTCCGCGGCCTGCCGGTCGCAGAGGTCGCGTATCGTCGACACGTGGACACTGGGCTTGGCCGCTTCACCGCTCAATCCCCAGAGAGTGGCAAAGGCAGGATTCGACAGCCGGAGCCTGCCGTCGGGTCCGAACACCGCCACGCCTTCGGCAAGATTGTCGAGCGTCTCGCCCTGAACCCGCACGGCTGTCTGGTAGCGGCTTTCCAGGTCCATCTTCTCGGTCAGGTTCTCGAACACCCAGGTCACGCCGCCCTTGGGCTGCGGATTGGCGACGACGCGAATGGTCTTGCCGTCCGGCAGATGCCACCAATGTTCCTGGGATTCGACGGCGCGATAGGCGCCGAGCAGGCCTTCCTTCCAGCGACGCCATTCAGGCTGTTCGGCGATCTTGCCCTCGCTGCGCAGCCGGTCGAGCAGCAAGGCATTGTCGGGTGCGCTGTGCAGGAAGCCGGCGTCCAGCCCCCAAAGCTTCTGGAAGGCTTGATTGAAGAACCGCAGCTTCTCGTCGGTGTCGAAAATGGCGACTGCCGTGTTGAGCTGGTCGAGCGTGTCGGCGTGGCTCCTGACGGTTCGTTCGTATTCGCCGCGAACGGTCTCGATGGCGCTGGTATCGCAGGCAAGGCCGGCCGAGCCATCGCTGCCGGCAAAATCGGTGACCGCGAACACACGGCGGTCACCTTCGATCACGGTGGACAGCGACTGCTCGAAAACCGGATGCGTCTTGTGCTGGGTGGCAATCGCATCGCGCGCCTGGCCGCCGAGGAACTCTTTTTTCTCCCGGACCGCGGCTTCGGCATTTTCGGCTTCGACGGCATCGGCATAGGCGCGGTTGACCCACTTCAGCCCGCCATCCTCGCCGCGGAGCCACGCCGGCATGTTCAGCGCGTCGAGCAGGCCGATCATCGTGTCGTGGTCGGCGGCCAGCCGCTGGTTCTCGATCTTCAGCCTGGCCTGGCTGCGCTGCGTCTCCGAGAGCGAGACGAAACGCACGAGCACATGCGCGGCACTCTTGCGGCCATGCACTTCGAGCGGCGCGCCGGCCTGCGATTCGATGACGAGGTCGAAGGGTTTGGCCTTCTCGCGCAATCCCGCGACGGCATGTTCGAGTGCCGCCGCCGAACGCGGCATCAGCCAGCGGCCGAAAGCGAGAAAAGCGGCCCTATCCTCGGGAGCGCCGCTTTCGACGGGCAATGTGCCGATAAGCTCGGGCTTCTTGTTTTCCGCGGCCCAGACGACCACGCGCTGGTCGCGCAGATTGAGCAGCGCCTCGGAGCGGCGGAGCGCCGCGTTGATGTCGGCGAGGCGGCTCCTGAGTTCGACATTCTCCGCCGAGGTGCGGGCTCTTTCGCGGATGAGAACGATGGCCGATATCAGTGCGGCACCCGTCACGCCGACGAACACGGCAAGCTGCATGACCTCGATGGCGCTCACCGACAGTCCCGCGACGCTGGCAGCAGCGGTTTCGGCATGCGCGACGGCGCCAGCCAAGGGGCCCGCGAGCGCGGAGGTGGCAAGGAATGTCGACGCACGGGCGCGCCAGGACAGGCTCCCGCCTTCCAGGGCGGAGCCAGCAATCCCCGAATCGTCATGGCCGCCGGAAACGGCCCGTCCCGCTCTGTGCGGGTGTTGCCCCGGCATGTCTTGGTCCTCTCCGCCGCCTGAATGCAAGACCGCCCTGATGCGTGCCTCTCTTGACCCTCTCGGGCTGGAAGCATCGCCGAATCACCTGACAATAACCCCTCGCCGAATCGCCGTGAAGGCTGATGGCGCGCAAAAATAAGGCCGGGCGAAAAGTCAATCGCCCGACCTCAATATCTGGTAGTAATTTTAGCTTTGGTTAATAGCGGTAGTGTTCCGGCTTGAACGGGCCCTGCGGCGTGACGCCGATATAGGCGGCTTGTTCACCCGACAGTTCGGTCAGACGGGCGCCGAGCTTGTCGAGATGCAGGCGCGCGACCTTTTCGTCGAGATGCTTGGGCAGGACATAGACCTGGTTCTCGTACTGGCCGGGCTTGGTGTAGAGTTCGATCTGCGCCAGCACCTGGTTGGTGAAGGATGCCGACATGACGAAGCTCGGGTGGCCTGTGGCGTTGCCGAGATTGAGCAGCCGCCCTTCCGACAAAAGGATCATCCGCTTGCCGTCCGCGAAGGTGATCATGTCGACCTGCGGCTTGACGTTGGTCCATTTCAAATTGCGCAGCGCGGCGACCTGGATCTCATTGTCGAAGTGGCCGATGTTGCCGACGATGACCATGTCCTTCATCGAGCGCATATGGTCGAGGGTGACGACATCCTTGTTGCCGGTGGTGGTGATGACGATGTCGGCGGTGGGGGCCGCATCTTCCAGCGTGACGACTTCAAACCCGTCCATCGCCGCCTGCAGCGCGCAAATCGGATCGACCTCGGTGACCTTGACGCGGGCGCCGGCGCCCTTGAGCGAGGCCGACGAGCCCTTGCCGACGTCGCCATAACCGCACACGACAGCGACCTTGCCGGCCATCATCGTGTCGGTGCCGCGACGGATGCCGTCGACCAGCGATTCCTTGCAGCCATATTTGTTGTCGAACTTCGACTTGGTGACCGAGTCGTTGACGTTGATGGCGGGGAAGGGCAGCAGGCCCTTCTTCTGCAGCTGATAGAGCCGGTTGACGCCGGTGGTCGTCTCTTCGGTGACGCCGCGGATCGCCGCCTTCTGCTTGGTGAAGAAGCCGGGCGAAGCCTTCAGGCGCTTCTTGACCTGGGCGTAGAAGTATTCCTCTTCCTCGCTCTGCGGGTTGGACAGCACATCCTCGCCGGCCTCGGCGCGGGCGCCGATCAGGATGTACATGGTGGCATCGCCGCCATCATCGAGGATCATGTTGGAGAGGCCGCCGTCGGCCCACTGGAAGATCTTGTCGGTGTAGTCCCAATACTCCTCGAGCGACTCGCCCTTGACGGCGAACACCGGGATGCCGGCTTCGGCGATGGCCGCGGCCGCATGGTCCTGGGTCGAGAAGATGTTGCAGGAGGCCCAGCGGATATCGGCGCCCAGCTCCTTCAGCGTCTCGATCAGCACCGCCGTCTGGATCGTCATGTGCAGCGAGCCGGTGATGCGCGCGCCCTTGAGCGGCTGCTTGGGACCGAATTCCTCACGGCAGGCCATCAGGCCCGGCATTTCGGTTTCGGCGATCTCGAGTTCCTTGCGGCCCCAGCCGGCAAGCGAGATGTCGGCGACCACATAGTCCTTGCTACCCGTCATGGCAGTACTCCGATGCGAATGTTGTGCTTGCGAATTTGTTGCGGGCACGCCCGCGCCGGTCGGCGCGTCGAAGGGCGCGAATTGCCGGCCTGACTAGCAGATCGGAGCAAGGACGACAATGGGATATAAAGAAATCTTTATCCCTGCATGTCTCTCAGACACGCATCGGCGCTCTACCTGATCAGCATTCCTCGCCAAAGCGGGACGCCACCAGCTGCTCCAGGGCGTCGATGACCTGCCGGGCTTCCGGCCCGCTCGCGGTGACGCGGATCGAATAGCCGGGGCTTGCCGCCAGCATCATCAGGCCCATGATCGAGGTGCCGCCGACCTTGACGCCATCCTTCTCGACATGCACCGAGGCATCGAAGCCGCTGGCCAGCTGGACAAACTTCGCCGAAGCGCGCGCATGAAGGCCACGTTGGTTGATGATGGGAAAATCCCGGACAATTTGGTCTTTTTCCGGGGACAGCGCGGTCATTTGCTGCTCAGGAGCTGGCTGGCGACATTGATGTATTTGCGGCCGGCGGCCTGAGCCTCATCGAGCGCGGCGGCCATATTGTCGCCCTTGCGGATCGAGGAGAGCTTGATCAGCATCGGCAGGTTCATGCCGGCGATCACCTCGGTGCGGCCGGATTCCATCACCGAGATGGCAAGGTTGGAGGGCGTGCCGCCGAACATGTCGGTCAGCACGATAACGCCCGCCCCGGTATCGACACGGGCAACAGCGTCGACGATGTCGCGGCGACGCTGCTCCATATCGTCGTCGGCACCGATCGCCACGGTTTCGAAATTGTCTTGTGGCCCGACGACATGTTCGACGGCATGTCGGAACTCGGTGGCCAGTTGACCGTGCGTTACAAGCACGAGTCCGATCATTCTTTGGTGGCTCCCGTCATCGCCGCTTCACAGGCGCATTTTATGCTCGCCAGCCAATCCAGGCGGCGGGAGCGCTATCTTGTCGACGCACGGCCCGTTGACAAGCCCAAAATTGCGCAGGCACATGCCATTTTGACGCATTGCAGCAAAAAACCCGGAACGGATCATAGAAAAGGCGCGATCGACAGCCGCGCCATCACGACCGGCAAGGCGGCAGCGACGTTGCGTTCGACCGCATCGATGCGCGGCACCCGACAGCCGGCGATGCTGGTGTCGGCATCCTCCTGAAAGCGTGCCGTTTCACCGGCCGGCGTCAGGCGGACATGCAAGTCGACAATGGCGGCGGGCTCGAACGGCACCGCTCGCGGCCCGAGCCCAGGCACCTCGACGAGGCCTTCTATGGTGGCGGGAGCGCGGCAGAGAAGCCGCCCGGCATGCGCCTCGACAAAGAGCTGATCGTCACCGACGAGCCGCGAGAACAGGCCGCGCTGGCGACAATGATCGAGGAGGGCCAGCGCCAGCGTCGTCTTGCCCGAACCGGAGGCTCCGGTGACGAGAATGCCGCGCTCGCCGATCAAAACCATTGTCGCGTGAATGTTTTCAGGCTGCACGATCATGCCTTTAAATGAAGCATGAACTCTGGACGAACGAAACCGTTCGTCCGAGAAAACCGATTCCCATTTTTCGGGATCATGCTTCGGCCGGCAACGTGACCACGAAACGCGCGCCCTTGATCTCGCCGGGTTTGGTGCCGGGGATGTTCTCGGCGGTCAGCGTGCCGCCATGGGCTTCGACGATCTGCCTGGATATCGACAGGCCAAGGCCCGAATTCTGGCCGAATGCCTCGCCGGCCGGCCGGTCCGTGTAGAAGCGCTCGAAGATGCGGTCGATGTTGTCGGCCCGGATGCCGGGGCCATTGTCATCGATGGTGACGATGTTGAACTTGCCGGCACGCGCCAGCGACAGGCTGATGTGGCCATGATCCTCGGGAACGAAGGAACGGGCGTTCTCGATCAAATTGGTGATGACCTGGCCGATGCGCAGATCATGCCCGACGACGACGTAGCCGTTGACGCCCTGCGGCAGTTTGGCGGCCTTGAACTCGATCTCGACCGCCTTCTTGTTACGCGTCGCTTCGCGCGAAACGGCGACCAGATCGGTGATGAATTTCTTCAGGTCAACCGTCCCCGCATCTTCACGCGCGAGTTCCGCGTCCAGGCGCGATGCGTCGGAAATATCGGTGATGAGCCGGTCCAGCCGCCTGACATCGTGCTGGATGATATCCATCAGCCGGCCGCGCGAATCGTCGTTCTTGGCCAGCGGCAAGGTTTCCACCGCGCTGCGCAGCGACGTCAGCGGGTTCTTCAGTTCGTGCGAGACATCGGCCGCGAAGCTTTCGATCGCCTCGATGCGGGCGTAGAGCGCGTTGGTCATGTCGCGTATGGCGATCGACAGATTGCCGATCTCGTCCTGACGGTCGGAAAAATCGGGAATTTCCTCACGGCTCTTGACGCCGCGCCGCACCCGCACCGCCGCCGCCGACAGCCGGCGCAGCGGATTGGCGATGGTGGAGGCAAGCAGCATCGACAGGATGGCGGTGACAAGCGCCGCGATACCGAAGACGCGCAGGATCGCCTTGCGCTCGGCAGCGACGATCTTGTCGATGTCGCCGCCTTCGGTCGACCGCATCAGCACGCCCAGAACAGCACGAAAGCGCTGGATCGGCACCGCCACCGAAACGATCTGCTCGCCCTGCTCGCTGACGCGCACGATGGTCGACGGGCTGCCGGTGAGAGCCTTGACCACTTCCGGGAAAGCGGCGCCATTGCCGCCCGGCTGCTCGTGATAGACCGGCAGCTCGGTGTTGCGGAAGAAGTCGAAGACGAATTTCTGGATGCGCTCGACCAGATCGGGCTCTTCCTCCTCGACCGGCGGCAGGTCGTAGCGCAGGATCTGGCCACGCGAATAGAGGTGGCGTGAATCGAGCAGCAGATTGGCGTCGCGGTCATAGATGCGGGCGCGGGTCCTGGTCGGCGAGATCAGCCTTCGCAGCACCGGGGCGACGCGCTCCGGGTTGATCGGGAAGTCGAGATTGTCGAGCTGGTCGGAGCCCGGCCCCAGGCTTTCGCCGGCCTGCAGTTCAAGCAGCTTTTCCGGGTCGATGCTGATCGAATCCGTCTCGACCGTCGCCGACGCGGCGATCGCACCGGCGATGATCTCGCCCTGGGTCATCAGGCTTTCGACGCGGGCGTCGATCAGCCCGTCTCGGAAGGTGTTGAGATAGAGGATGCCGGTCACCAGGACGGCGAGGCCGGCAAGGTTGAGGAACAGGATACGCCGCGTCAGGCTGGAAAAGATATGATGGCCAAGGAAGCGGCGCATCGGCACCGTGATCTTCGAGACGAAGGACGGCATGATCCGCGACGGCCGCCTGGAGGCGCCCGCCGGTCTTGTTCGCTGTGCTTCCACTGCCATCGAATAGCAGCTCCCGCCTAGTCCTTGGCCTGATGCATGTCGTTGTCCCAAAACCGGGACCACTTTTGGGCGACATGGATTACCTTGCTTTGATGCATGTCGGCATCCCAAAACCGGGACCACTTTTGAGCGACATGCATCATTACGCTTCGCGGAACCGGTATCCGACTCCGTAAAGGGTTTCGATCATCTCGAAGTCGTCGTCGACGGCCTTGAACTTCTTGCGCAGCCGCTTGATGTGGCTGTCGATGGTGCGATCGTCGACATAGACCTGTTCATCATAGGCCGAATCCATCAGCGCATCACGGCTTTTTACGACACCGGGACGCTGCGCCAGCGAATGCAGGATCAGGAACTCGGTGACGGTGAGCGTCACCGGCTCGCCTTTCCAGGTGCAGGTGTGGCGCTCCTGGTCCATGACGAGCTGGCCGCGCTCGAGCGAGCGGGCCTGCTGGCTTGGCGTCTTGGCGGCAGCCTCGCGGGCACTGGCGCGGCGCAGCACGGCGCGCACCCGCTCGACCAGCAGGCGCTGCGAGAAGGGTTTGCGGATGAAATCGTCGGCGCCCATCTTGAGGCCGAACAATTCATCGATCTCGTCGTCCTTGGAGGTCAGGAAGATCACCGGCAGGTCTGACTTCTGGCGCATCCGGCGCAGCAGTTCCATGCCGTCCATGCGCGGCATCTTGATGTCGAGGATGGCAAGGTTCGGCGGGCGTGCCGCCAGGCCTTCTAGCGCCGACGCACCATCCGTGTAGGTCTCGACGCGATACCCCTCGGATTCCAGGGCGATCGACACCGATGTCAGAATGTTGCGGTCGTCATCGACAAGCGCGATTGTTGCCATTTCAAGCGGCTCCCTCATGAGCTGTCCCTTCTGTCGTAGAGAAGGGGCTTTTGCAGGACAAATTAGGTACAAAATGTGGCATAGGCCTTGTCCGCTGTCACGCGCGGCATGCCGGCGGCCACAATCCTACCTCGACATGGATTGGACGAACGTACATCGCCAATCCTTTGGGCAACCGCGAAACTTTTTGCACATATAAACGATTTAAACAACTTTCAAAATATTTAAATCGATTAATGATTTGATATCATTTGCCTTTTCTGGTTCTGACCATCTCAGCCCGCGTAGTGGGCGTGCTGGAAACGTGCCGGCAAAGATGCGGCAAATCCAAGAGGGACACTCGATGTCGGAAGTCGGCAAACGCAATTCCGCCTGCGCGATCGATCATATCGGCCTGAAAACCACCGGCGTGGTGCGCTATAATTTCGGTGCGGCTGCCCTTTATGAGGAATCGATCCGGCGCGGCGAAGCCCGCTTGACCGCACATGGCGCGCTGGTCGCCGAGACCGGACAGCACACCGGCCGCTCGCCCAAGGACAAGTTCGTCGTCCGCGATGGCGCCACCGAACCACATGTCTGGTGGGACAACAACAAGGCGATCTCGCCGGCCCAGTTCGACACGCTGCTCGCCGATTTCCAGGCGCATGCCGCGGACAAGGATCTATACGTCCAGGATCTGGTCGGCGGCGCCGATGCGGAGTCGAGGCTGCCGACCAGGGTGATCACCGAATTTGCCTGGCACTCGCTGTTCATCCGCAATCTGCTGATCCGTCCGGATGCCGCCGAACTCGAACAGTTCGTGCCTGAGATGACAATCATCGACCTGCCGTCCTTCCGCGCCGATCCCCTTCGTCACGGCAGCCGCACCGAAACGGTGATCGCCGTCGATCTTTCGCGCAAGATCGTGCTGATCGGCGGCACCTCCTATGCCGGCGAGATGAAGAAGTCGGTGTTCACCATGCTCAACTATCTGCTGCCGGCGAAAGGCGTGATGCCGATGCATTGCTCGGCCAATGAGGGTGCGGCCGGCGACGCCGCCATCTTCTTCGGCCTGTCGGGCACCGGCAAGACGACGCTCTCGGCCGATCCCTCGCGCACGTTGATCGGCGACGACGAGCATGGCTGGGGACCGCACGGCATCTTCAATTTCGAAGGCGGCTGCTACGCCAAGACGATCAAGCTGTCGGCGGAAGCCGAGCCGGAAATCTTCGCCACCACGCAGCGCTTCGGCACGGTGCTGGAAAATGTCGTGCTCGACGCTGATGGCGTGCCGGATTTCAACGACGGAAGACTGACCGAGAACACACGCTGCGCCTACCCGCTGGACTTCATCCCCAATGCCAGCAAGACCGGCCGCGCCAACCATCCCAACAACATCATCATGCTGACCGCCGATGCGTTCGGCGTGATGCCGCCGATCGCGCGGCTGACCCCGGCGCAGGCGATGTATCATTTCCTGTCCGGCTACACCGCCAAGGTGGCCGGAACCGAAAAGGGCGTGACCGAGCCCGAAGCGACGTTTTCGACCTGTTTCGGTGCGCCGTTCATGCCGCGCCACCCTTCCGAATACGGCAATCTGCTGCGCGAGCTGATTGCCCGCCACGGCGCCGATTGCTGGCTGGTCAATACCGGCTGGACCGGCGGCGCCTACGGCAGCGGCAAGCGCATGCCGATCAAGGCGACGCGCGCCTTGCTTGCCGCCGCACTTGACGGCTCGTTGAAGACGGCCGAGTTCCGCACCGACCCTCATTTCGGTTTCGAGGTGCCGGTGGCTGTGCCTGGCGTCGACAGCGCCATTCTCGACCCGATGATTCTGGACCCCCGGGCGACCTGGGCCGACAAGGCCGGCTACGACCGGCAGGCGGCAAGGCTGGTCGGCATGTTCGCCGTCAATTTCGAGAAATTCGAAAGCCATGTCGATGCCGTGGTGCTGGGCGCCGCGCCGCGCATGCAGGAAGCGGCAGAGTAATCGCACCACAGGGTTCAGCTTTCGTTAAAAGGCCCGGTTCGATCGGGCCTTTTCTTTTTCGATCCGCCGCGCCATGACTGCGGCATGGCGAGCGACGACAACATCATCATATCAGGCGATGCGGTGATCCATCCGGGCGACCTGCACGAGGATTTCATCCGCTCGTCCGGTCCCGGCGGCCAGAACGTCAACAAGGTGGCGACGGCGGTGCAACTGCGCTTCGACGCGGCCAACGCAACGGGTCTGTCGGAGCGCGTGCGCGAGCGGACGATCAAGCTTGCCGGCCAGCGTGCCACCAAGGACGGTGTCATCGTCATCGAGGCAGGCCGCTTCCGCACCCAGGAACAGAACCGAGCCGATGCGCGGGCACGGCTGACGGCATTGGTCGCCAAGGCCGCCGAACCGCCACCGCCGCCGCGCAAGAAGACACGGCCGTCGAAGGGTGCCGTGGAACGGCGGCTGAAGAGCAAGGCCGGGCGCGGCACGATCAAGAAGCTGCGCGGCCGGGTGGAGAACGATTAAGCACCACACCAATCACGCGCAAAACGACTTCCCATTTTGGACCGCAGATGCAAAGTTCAACCATTGCCATTAGCAAGGGAGACCCAAGGATGGGCATGTTCGATTTCGTCAAGAGCGTCGGCAAGAAACTGGGCATCGGCGGTGACGACGAAGCCGCACCCACGGCCGACACACTCAAGAAGGAGCTCGATTCGCACAAGCTCGGCACCGATGGCGTCCAGGTCGTCGTCACGGGCGACACGGCGGTGCTGAAGGGTGTGGTCAAGGACCAGTCGATCTTCGAGAAGGCGGTCATCGCCGTCGGCAACACGCTCGGCGTCTCCAAAGTGCAGGCGGACGAATTGCAGGTCGCGCCAGCACCTGGCACGGCCGCCGCCCCCGCCAGGGAGCCCACCTTCTACACGGTGAAGAAGGGCGACAATCTCTGGAAGATCGCCGAGAAAAGCTACGGCAAGGGCCAAGGCGTCAAGAACACGGTCATATTCGAGGCCAACAAGCCGATGCTGACCCATCCCGACAAGATCTATCCGGGCCAGGTGCTGCGCATTCCCGACCTCGCCTGATCGGCGGCTGCCAATTCGACAAGAGCGGCGGCTTTCGGGTCGCCGTTTTCATTTGATCGTGACATTTTACGGTTCCGAACCATCCAAGAGGTAATCGAATCCGTGCTCGTCCTGCCCAAAGGCGTCCGCCACATGCCGGCCTACCTGTCGCGCAGCGCGCAGGAAGAGCTGGTCGACGAGGTGAGACGGATCGTGCAGCAGGCGCCGCTGTTCGTGCCGGCCATGCCGCGCACCGGCAAGGAGATGAGCGTGCGCATGACCAATTGCGGGCCGCTCGGCTGGGTCACCGACAAGGAGCACGGCTATCGTTACCAGCCGGCGCATCCGGTAACCGGGGCGCCTTGGCCGCCAATTCCGGATGCGCTGCTCGACCTGTGGCGCGAGGTCTCGGGCTATCCGCACCCGCCGGAAGCATGCCTCATCAATTTCTACACGCCGGACGCAAAAATGGGCCTGCATCAGGACCGCGACGAGACCGATCTTTCGGCGCCGGTCGTCTCCGTCTCGCTCGGCGACGACTGCTTGTTCCGAGTCGGCCAGACTACGCGTGATGGCGCCACCAAGTCGTTCAGGCTGCAAAGCGGTGACGTCGTGGTGCTCGGCGGCGAGGGGCGGCTGTGCTTTCACGGCGTCGATCGGATCTATCCCTCGACCTCGGCGCTGCTGAAAAACGGCGGGCGGATCAATCTGACGCTGCGGCGGGTGACGGAGCCGGCCGTCACAGCTTCCTGAGCGCCACTTCCTCGATCAGGTGGTCGGCGCCCTTGCGCAGGATCAAGTCGGCGCGGGCCCGCGTCGGCAGGATGTTCTCGCGCAGATTCTTCAAATTGATGTTGGTCCAGAGGCCTTCGGCGATGGCGCGCGCGGAACTCTCCGACAGCTGCGAATAGCGGTGAAAGAAGGAGTCCGGGTTGCGGAAGGCGGTCTCACGCAGCCGCATGAAGCGGGAAATGTACCAGTTGTGGATCAGCTTCTCTTCGGCATCGATGTAGATGGCGAAGTCGAAGAAGTCCGACAGGAAAGGGACGATCTTGCCGTCCTGCGGCAGCTTGCCGGGCTGCAGGACATTGATGCCTTCGAAGATCAATATGTCGGGCCGGTCGATGGTGACGAACTCGCCGGGAATGACGTCATAGGTCAGGTGCGAATAGACCGGCGCGCGGACATCGGGCAGCGCCGACTTGATGCCCGACAGGAAGCGCAGCAGCGCGCCCACATCGTAGCTGTCGGGGAAACCCTTGCGCTCCATCAGGTTCTCGCGGCGCAGGACCTCGTTGGGCAGCAGGAAGC
>NZ_RZOM01000220.1:0-6857 GCF_003999175.1 Mesorhizobium sp. M7A.F.Ca.ET.027.03.2.1
GAGGCAGGTCGGAGGCGGCGTCGGCGGCAGCTCGGAAGGCGGCGGCGGCGGCGGTTCGGCCGCCGGCGGCTCTGGTTCCGGCGGCGCAGTAGGTTCCAGCGCCGGCGGGGCGGCGGCCGGAGGGGCCGGCGTGTTCAGCGTCGAGCGCAGGTACCAGTTCTCCTCGCTGCCGGCACTGACGCCGCCCTTGAACAGGTAATATTCAAAGGCACCGGCGGCGACCGGGGCGTCGAGCGCGAATGTCGTGGCGCCCGAGGTGGCGCCGTTGATTGCCTGGACGACCATGATGCCGTCCTGCGTGGTCGCAGCCCCCGCGCCGCCGAGATTGACCACGGAGATGCCGGTCGAACCGGAAGCCGTTCCGCTCGACAGGACCAACTTGTCGGATGCGGAGGAATCGTCACCGAGCTCGGTCTGGATAAGCAGCAGGCCCCCCAGCCCGACATAATTGCCCGAAATCGTCAGGCTGTCGGTGGCGCCGGTGCTGCCATTGGTCAGGTCGATGCGGCCGGCATTGGTGACCTGCGCCAACTGGCCTGCCGTAAACGCCTGGATCGCCGCATTGAAGCCGCCGCCATAGAGCGTGCTTGCGGCATCGACACTGAGCGAACCTGTGCCGGTGCCGCTATCGCCGAGCACCAGCTTGCTGTCCATCGTCAGTTCGGTGTCGTTGGTGGCGTCGATGCTTTCCCAGTTCTGGAGCCGGCTGACCCCATCCAGTTTGACGTTGTCCAGTGTCAGCGCGTCGGTACCGAGGCCGCCTGATATGGCATTCGTGGCACCGAGATTGGCGTTGGTGAGGTTGCTGAGCCTGGCGGTGTCGTTGTCGCCGCCGAGATCGACGGCGCCATAGATGATGCCGCCACCGTTCCAGACGAAATCGTCGGCGCCAAAGCTCATCAGTATATCGCCACCGACCGTGCCGCCGGTGACCGTGACGCTGTCATTGCCGCCGCTGACGCTGATGTTGCCGCCGACGGTGCCGCCCGACAGGATGATCGTGTCCTTGTCGAAGCCGGTGACGAGGTTGCGGTCGATGGTGCCGCCGGACATGTTGAAGTAATTCTGGTCGAGCTTCATGTTGACGCGGCCGATGCGGCCACCGATCATCACGGCGCGGTCGCCATCGTCGAAGAAATCGACGATGCGGCCGCCGGTCATGGTGAAGGTGTCGAGGCCGTCGCCCTGGTTGAGCGAGCCGATCTGGCCGCCGCTCATGTTGAAGTCGTCGATGCCGGCGCCCTGCTGGACATTGCCGGCGACGGTCCCCGCGCCAATGGTGAAAAAATCCGTGCCGCCACCCTGATCGACGGTGCCGGTGATGGTGCCGGACTGCATGTCGATGCGGTCCGTGCCGACACCAAAGGTCACGTTGCCTGATATCTGCCCGGTGCCGCCGGCGGGAAAATTCAGCGTGTTATCGCCATCGGCATCGGTGAGGCTGCCGCCCGAGTCGCCGCTATCGCAGGTGTAGACGGTATTTCCGGCGATTGGGCCCAGCACGCATGCGGCAAACGCAGCTGAATTGGGCAGCAACGCAAAGGCCGTAGTTGAGAGGATGCTAATAAGCCAAGGGTGTAGCGGATGCGGCTTTCGCCGTGGCGAAGCAACTGTCACCTGCGCATCCTCCGAACGACTGTTCGGAAGCGAGTTCTTCATATGCCACATCGCGTCCCCTCTCGATTCGCGATTTCCAGCCCCCGCCAGTCGCCGTAATGAAGACACAATTCATTCGATTTTACAAAGCCTAATCTGCCCCGCATGGTTGCTAAACTGCAAAGACTACTGAAATGATCTGGCGTAGCGCGCGGTTGGCGTGTCCGTGGCCCATGCTTTAGGATCGGTTTGGGCCGAAGGATCGAGGCCCTGTCACGGATCGATGAAAGGACATCGCATGGCAACCAGGGACGCATTCGGCCTGACGCTTTCGGGTGCAACGGAGGCGGGGTTCGCCCCCTACAGCCAGGCAGTGCGCGAACTGCAGTGCTTCATCGGCGATCCCGTGGCGTCCATCGACCACGCCATCGCGGAAGATCCCGGCTTCGTCATGGCGCATGTCTTCAAGGGCTATCTGTTCGGCCTCGCCACCGAGCGGGAGGCGACAGCGGTGGCCAAGGCTTGCCATGAGGCGTCACTGCCGCTTGCCGCTACCACGCGCGAGCGGGCGCATGTCACAGCCCTGGGTCATCTCGCCAACGGACGCTGGCATCAAGCCAGCCGCATTCTCGAGGACATCACCATCGAGACCCCGCGCGACGGGCTGGCGCTGCAGGTCGGCCACCAGATCGATTTCTTCACCGGCAATGCACGCATGCTGCGCGACCGCATCGCACGCGCCCTGCCGTCCTGGCAAAGCGGCATGCCCGGCTACCACGCCATGCTCGGCATGCACGCCTTCGGGCTGGAGGAAATGGGTGACTATGTCAGGGCCGAGCAGCTTGGCCGCGCGGCGGTCGACTTCGAGCCGCGCGACGGCTGGGCGCAGCATGCCGTCGCCCATGTCATGGAAATGCAGAGCCGGCAAAGGGATGGCATCGCCTGGATGCTGACCAACCCGGAAGCGTGGACAAGGGAGAGTTTCCTGCAGGTCCACAATTGGTGGCACCTGGCGCTGTTCCACTATGATCTCGGCGAGACCGACGCGGTGCTGGCCCTCTATGACGGCCCCATCTACATCGTGCAATCGACGATGGCGCTCAACATGGTCGATGCCTCGGCAGTCCTGTGGCGGCTCGCCCTCGGCGGCGTCGATGTCGGCGACCGCTGGGCGGCGCTCGCCGCCAATTGGCATAAGGCCGGCGCCGGCAATTATGCCTTCAACGATGCCCACGCGATGATGGCCTTTGTCGGTGCAGGGTTAGATGCGCCGGCCCTCGCTTTGCTTGAGGCTCAGCGCGAGGCCATGCGTGGCAGCGACGACAATGCGGCTTTCACGCGGGATGTCGGCCATCCGCTGACGCTCGCCATCAAGGCATTCGGTGAGGGCAGTTACGCCGAGACCGTGCGCCTGATCCGGCCGATCCGATCGATCTCCCATCGCTTCGGCGGCAGCCACGCCCAGCGCGATGTTATCGACCTGACGCTGATCGAGGCAGCGTTGCGCGCCGGTGACGGTGCGCTGGCCAGGGCGCTCACGGCCGAGCGTTCGATGGCGCGGCCCGACAGTCCGCTGTCAGCGCTGTTTGTGCGACGCGCCGCCGATTTGTCGGAGAATTGACCCGAAGCGGATCTTGTTTTAAAAACTGGCCAAGCCAGATTTTTTCGAGACCCGAAAAAATTAACTGGCGTGGGAGGAAGACATGTATCTGGGCCTCGATCTCGGAACGTCGGGCGTCAAGGCGCTGCTGATCGATGCCGGGCAAACCGTCATCGGTTCCGGCCATGGTTCGCTTGATGTTTCACGGCCGCATCCCGGCTGGTCGGAACAGAATCCCGAGCACTGGATCCGGGCCTGCGAAGACGCAATTGCCGAGCTCAAATCCTCCCATCCGGATGAACTCGCGGCAGTCAAGGGCATTGGCCTGTCCGGGCAGATGCATGGCGCCACGCTGCTCGACGCCGCCGACAAGGTGCTGCGTCCCTGCATCCTGTGGAACGACACGCGCAGCCATGCCGAGGCGGCTGTCCTCGATGCCGATCCGCGCTTCCGCGCTCTGACCGGCAACATCGTCTTTCCCGGTTTCACCGCGCCGAAACTTGCCTGGGTGAAAAACAACGAACCCGCTCTCTTCGCCAAGGTCGCAAAAGTGCTGCTGCCCAAGGATTTCCTGCGGCTCTGGCTTTCGGGCGAACACATTTCGGAGATGTCGGATTCTGCCGGTACCTCCTGGCTCGATGTCGGCAACCGGCGCTGGAGTACGGACCTGCTCGCAGCGACGTCGCTCGACGAGGAGCAGATGCCGTCGCTGGTCGAGGGTACGCACAAGGCAGGCGCACTGCGCAGTGAATTGGCCTCGAAATGGGGCGTCCAGGCCGGCATTCCAATCGCCGGCGGCGCCGGCGACAATGCGGCCTCGGCCTGCGGCATGGGCACGGTCGGCGCCGGCCACGCTTTCGTCTCGCTCGGCACATCGGGCGTGCTGTTTGCCGCCAACGCTTCCTACCTGCCCAACCCGGCTAGCGCGGTTCACACCTTCTGCCACGCCCTGCCGAACACCTGGCACCAGATGGGGGTCATCCTGTCGGCAACGGATTCGCTCAATTGGCTGTCCGAAATCACCGGGAAGAGCGCCGGCGAATTGACCGCTGAACTCGGCGACACATTGGAGGCGCCCAGCGGCGTGTCCTTCCTGCCTTATCTCTCGGGTGAGCGCACACCCTACAATGATGCCGCCATTCGCGGCGCGTTCGCCGGGCTGGCGCATGAATCGAGCCGTGCCGTGCTGACCCAGGCCGTGCTGGAGGGTGTGGCCTTTGCCTTCCGCGACAGCCTCGACGCCCTGGCGAAGGCCGGCACGAGTTTGACGCGGGTGACGGCGATCGGCGGCGGTTCCCGCTCGCGCTACTGGCTGAAGGCGATTGCCACCGCGCTTCAACTGCCTGTCGACATTCCCGCCGACGGCGACTTCGGCGCCGCCTTTGGCGCCGCACGGCTCGGCCTGATCGCTGCGACTGGTGCCGATCCCCTGGAAGTCTGTACGGCACCGAGGACGGATGCCACGATCGAACCGGACGCGGCGCTTGGCGGCGTCTATGCCGATGCCTATCAGCGCTACCGGGAGCTGTACCCGGCGATCAGGGCTGTAACCGCGTGATTCAGTGCGAGGCGCCCCCCTCTGCCCTGCCGGGCATCTCCCCCTCTAGGGGGGAGATCGGCAGCGTTGACGGCTTTACTCGTCTTGCAAGGTTGATAATTAGCGATGGCGGGAAAGACAGCCAATCTCCCCCCTTGAGGGGGAGATGGCCGGCAGGCCAGAGGGGGGCGCTTCGCACCCGCCTCGCCCAGAAGTCCTTACTGCGCAGGCACCTTGTCGAGAAAGCCGGTGACGCTCTTCAGGCGGCCGTTCTCGATGATTCCGATGTCGGTACCTTCGATCACCGATGGCGTCCCCTCAGGCCCGAGATTCCACGAGAAGCGGATCTTGTCGGCAAAACCGTCCGGCGTGCCCTTCAGCGAGAACCGGAAGCCGGCAAAGCGCTGCTGCACGCCGTCGATCAGAGCCGCGACGCCTTCATGGCCGTCGCCCTGCATGAGCGGATCACGATAGCTGACGTCTTCCGTGAAGGTCGCCTTGAGCAATTCGGTCCGGCGGACGGCATCGCTTTCGTTCCAGGCGGTGATGTAGTTTTCAGCGATCTTGGTGAGGTCGGTCATGGTCTGTCTCCTTCATTTGACGGTTTTGACATGACCCTTTTCAACCGGCGCTGGCCTGAAACCAATTACGCCTGAGGTAATGGCGGCAGAACTTTGTGAGAGGACAGAAATCATGAGCAGCGGATTTTTCGGCGACATCAAGAAAATCAAATATGAAGGGCCGGATTCGACCAATCCGCTGGCCTATAGGTTCTACAATCCCGACGAGCTCGTCGCCGGCAAACGGCTGGAAGACCATCTGCGCTTCGCCGTCGCCTACTGGCACTCCTTTGCCTGGCCGGGCGGCGATCCGTTCGGCGGCCAGACCTTCGACCGGCCGTGGTTCCCCAAGGCAGGTGGCACCGACACGATGGAGCTGGCAAAGCTGAAAGCGGACGTCGCCTTCGAGATGTTCTCGCTGCTCGGCGCGCCCTATTTCTGCTTCCACGACGCCGATGTGCGGCCGGAAGGCAAGGATTTTTCCGAAAGTGCCGCGCGCCTCGACGAGATCGCCGATTACTTCGCGGGGAAGATGAAGCAGACCGGCGTCAAGCTGCTTTGGGGCACCGCCAATCTGTTCTCCAATCGCCGCTTCATGTCGGGGGCGGCCACCAATCCCGATCCGGATGTCTTTGCCTACGCAGCGGCGACGGTAAAAAGCTGCATCGACGTCACCAAGCGGCTGAAGGGCGAAAACTACGTGCTGTGGGGCGGGCGCGAAGGCTATGAGACGCTGCTCAACACCGACCTCGCGCGCGAGCAGGAACAGGCCGGCCGGTTCCTCAGCATGGTCGTCGACTACAAGCACAAAATCGGCTTCAAGGGCGCGATCCTGATCGAGCCGAAGCCGCAGGAGCCGACCAAGCATCAGTATGATTACGATGTCGCCACGGTCTACGGCTTCCTCAAGCGCTTCGGGCTGGAGAAGGAGGTCAAGGTCAATATCGAGCAGGGCCACGCCATCCTGGCCGGCCATTCCTTCGAGCACGAACTGGCTCTGGCCAATGCGCTCGGCATTTTCGGTTCGATCGATATGAACCGCAACGACTATCAGTCGGGATGGGACACCGACCAGTTCCCCAACAACGTGCCGGAAATGGCACTGGCCTACTACCAGGTCCTGCAGGCCGGCGGCTTCAAGACCGGCGGCACCAATTTCGACGCCAAGCTGCGCCGCCAGTCGCTCGATCCGCAGGACCTGCTGATCGGCCATATCGGCGGCATGGACTCTTGCGCACGTGGCCTGAAAGCCGCGGCCCGCATGGTTGAGGACAAGGCGCTATCGGCGCCGCTGGCCGAACGTTATGCCGGCTGGAACACGGCCGAGGGCAAGGCGATGCTCGCCGGCAAGCGCACGCTTGAGGATATCGCCGAGCGTGTCGTCAAGAAGAAGATCGAGCCGCAGCCGAGGTCCGGCCGCCAGGAACTGCTGGAAAATATCGTCAACCGCTACGTGTAAGGCGCGCGCCGCTCCATCTCTGGACCGACATCCGGCACCACTGGATGAAAGCCGCCGCCATCGCTATCTGCTAGTCAGCCCACTTCGCGAGAGGCTGCCGAGGAT
>NZ_RZOM01000221.1:0-6852 GCF_003999175.1 Mesorhizobium sp. M7A.F.Ca.ET.027.03.2.1
GCGCTGGACAGGCCGATCCTGCTCTCGGTCGGCTATGCCGCCTGCCATTGGTGCCACGTCATGGCGCATGAAAGCTTCGAGGACGATGGTGTCGCCGCCGTCATGAACCGTCTGTTCGTCAATATCAAGGTCGACCGCGAGGAGCGCCCCGACATCGACCAGATCTATATGGCCGCGCTCTCCGCGATGGGCGAGCAGGGTGGCTGGCCACTGACCATGTTCCTGACGCCGGACGGCAAGCCGTTCTGGGGCGGCACCTACTTTCCACGCGAGCCACGCTACGGCCGCCCCGGTTTCATCCAGGTGATGGAGGCGGTGGACAAGGCGTGGCGCGAGAAGCGGGCGAGCCTCAACCAGAGCGCCGACGGCCTGACCACACATGTCGAGGCACGGCTCGCCGGTTCGCACGCGAAAACAGGGCTCGACCGCGACACGCTGGCTGAGCTTGCCAAGGGCATAGACGGCATGATCGACCGCGATCTGGGCGGCTTGCGTGGCGCGCCGAAATTTCCCAATGCGCCGTTCATGCAAACGCTGTGGCTGTCCTGGCTGCGCGACGGCAACGCCAGCCATCGCGACGACGTTCTCAACAGCCTTGAACAGATGGTCAGCGGCGGCATCTACGACCATGTCGGCGGCGGGCTCAGCCGTTACTCGACCGATGCCGAATGGCTGGTGCCGCATTTCGAAAAGATGCTTTACGACAATGCCCAGCTGATCCGCTTCTGCAACTGGGCCCATGCCGCAAGCGGCAACGGGTTGTTCCGGGTCCGAATCGAAGAGACGGTCAACTGGCTGCTGCGCGAGATGCGCGTCGACGGCGGCGCTTTTGCCGCCAGTCTCGACGCCGACAGCGACGGCGAGGAAGGGCTGTTCTACACCTGGAGCCGAGACGAGATCGAAGCCGCCCTCGTCGACGATTCCGCCTTGTTTTTCAAACACTTCACGCTCTCCAGCCCGCACGGCTGGGAAGGCAAGCCGGTCGTCCACCAAACCCTGTCCCAGCAATCGCACTATGTGATCGATCGCGAAGAGATCGGCCCGCTCAAGGCGAAACTCCTCACCGTGCGAGAACAGCGGGTCAGGCCCGGTCTTGACGCAAAGACCCTCACCGACTGGAACGGCCAGATGATCGCAGCGCTAGCAGAGGCCGGCCGTTCGCTGGCGCGGCCTGACTGGATCGACGCGGCGGCAAAAGCCTTCGCCCACATCAGCACCGCCGGCCGCGACGGCCGTCTGCCGCATTCGATGCTCGGCGCTAGAAAACTATTCCCTGCTTTGTCCAGCGACTATGCCGCCATGACCAACGCAGCGATCTCGCTGTTCGAGGCCACTGGGGATTGGAGCTATGTCGATCAAGCCGGCCAGTTCATCGGGCAACTCGACCATTGGCACGCCGATACCGAAAAGACAGGTTATTACCTGACCGCCTCGGACAGCACCGACGTGCCGATCCGCATCCGCGGCGATGTCGACGAGGCCATTCCCTCCGCCACCGGCCAGATCATCGAGGCACTGGTCCGGCTGGCCTCCGTCACCGGCAATCTCGACCTGCAGGAAAGGGCCTGGCAAGTTGCCGAGCACGCCGCCGGCCGCGCGTCGCACCAGGCCTATGGCCAGGCCGGCATCGTCAACGCCTGCGCGCTGGCGATCGAGCCGCTCAAGCTGGTCATCGTCGATGCGCCTGACGATCCAAAGTTCGTTCCGGTTGCGAATCGAAGTCCGGACCCCCGCCGCGTCGACGTTGTCGTGCCGATCGGTACGGGTACGAATCGACCCTTGCTGCCTGGCGGAATCCTGCCGCCGACCAACGAGGCGGGTGCATGGTTGTGTACTGGGCAGGTGTGTTTGCCGGTCGTGACGGATGCTGAAGAGTTGGAACGATTGTTGCGAGGGCTATAAGGGCAACGCTGCTCGATCAGCCCAAAATTGCGGCGCTGGCGCCGCCCCTCATTGCCCTGCCGGGCATTTCTCCCGTATAGGGACGGGGAGAAAGACGCCGTCATGGACGGTTTCGCCAATTTTCAAACGAGCGCCGAGGGTGCGGCCATCTCCCTTCTCCCCGTCACTATACGGGGAGAAGGTGCCGGCAGGCGGATGAGGGGCAGCGCAAGCAGTTGCCCGTTGGCCCTCGCCAGTCCTCTTACGTGTTCATCGAATCGAAGAAATCCGCATTGGTCTTGGTCTGCTTGAGCTTGTCGATCAGGAACTCGATTGCGTCGGTGGTTCCCATCGGCGCCAGGATGCGGCGCAGCACGAAGATCTTCTGCAGATCCTGCTTGGAAACCAGCAGGTCTTCCTTGCGGGTGCCGGACTTCAAGATGTCCATGGCCGGATAGATGCGCTTGTCGGCCACCTTGCGGTCGAGCTGGATTTCGCAGTTGCCGGTGCCCTTGAACTCTTCGAAGATGACTTCGTCCATGCGGCTGCCGGTATCGATCAGCGCGGTGGCGATGATGGTCAGCGAACCGCCTTCCTCGATGTTGCGGGCGGCGCCGAAGAAGCGCTTCGGCCGCTGCAGCGCGTTGGCGTCGACACCGCCGGTCAGCACCTTGCCGGATGACGGCACGACGGTGTTGTAGGCGCGGCCGAGGCGGGTGATCGAATCGAGCAGGATGACGACGTCGCGGCCATGCTCGACCAGGCGCTTGGCCTTCTCGATGACCATTTCGGCGACCTGCACGTGGCGCACCGCCGGCTCGTCGAAGGTCGAGGAGATCACCTCGCCCTTCACCGAGCGCTGCATGTCGGTCACTTCTTCCGGCCGCTCGTCGATCAGCAGCACGATTAGATAGCATTCCGGATGGTTGGCGGTGATCGAGTGGGCGATGTTCTGCATCAGAACCGTCTTGCCGGTACGCGGCTGCGCGTTGATCAGAGCGCGCTGTCCCTTGCCGATCGGCGCGACCAGGTCGATCACACGCGGCGAGATGTCCTTGGTGGTCGCATTCTCGATCTCCATCTTCAGCCGCTTGGTCGGATAGAGCGGCGTCAGATTGTCGAAGTGGATCTTGTGGCGGATCTTTTCGGGATCGTCGAAATTGATGGTGTTGACCTTCAGCAGCGCGAAATAGCGCTCGCCCTCTTTCGGGCTGCGGATCGGCCCTTCGACCGTATCGCCGGTCTTCAGCGAAAAGCGCCGGATCTGCGACGGCGAAATATAGATGTCGTCGGGACCTGGCAGATAATTGGCATTGGCGGAGCGCAGGAAGCCGAAACCGTCCTGCAGCACCTCGACCACGCCATCACCGATGATCTCGATCTCCTGGGCGGCCAGCTTCTTCAGGATCGCAAACATCAGCTCCTGCTTGCGCATGACGCTGGCGTTTTCGACCTCGAGCGATTCGGCATAAGCGATCAGCTCTGGCGGTTTCTTGTTCTTGAACTCGGCGAGTTTCATTTCTTGCATAGACGGACCTTGAATAGATGGAGTCTGGGTAGGCTTTGGGAAAATATCGGCGGGATGCGACAAATGCCGGGCGCGGCCGAAAACAATGAGGGGCGGCGCATGACGGGAAGGAAGACCCGTCTTTTATCGTCGGTCGGGTGAAAGAGCAAGCTGCGTTTTGCGTGACCTATGAAGGCTTGAAACGCATCACTGCCCGTCGTTGTCTCCTGGCCGTTTTTGAGCAGCATGCATCAGAACGGCTTGACCACCACCAGGATGACGATTGCGATCATCAGCAATGTGGGGATCTCGTTGACCATCCGCCAGTGCCTGGCCGGTTTTTCATTGCGGTCCTCGGCGAATTTGCGCACCGCGCCGGCCAGATATCCGTGAACGGCGGACAGCAAAAGCACCGCACCGATCTTGGCATGCAGCCAGCCGCCCTGGAAACCAAAACCCTTCCAGGCGAGCCACAGGCCGAACACCCAGGTGACGATCATCGCCGGGTTGATGATGCCGCGCAGCAGGCGCCGCTCCATCACCTTGAAGGTCTCCGATTGCACCGAGCCCTTCTCGGCATCGGCATGATAGACCAGCAGCCGCGGCAGATAGAGCATGCCCGCCATCCATGAGATGACGGCGAGGATATGGATCGCCTTTGCCCAGAGATAGAAGCTGTCGGGTGCCGCGAAATACAAAAGCGCGGTGAGAACGACCAGCACCGCGATACCTGACATCATCCGCATCATCGCCTGACCGGTGCTGTTCGCGTTTTTCATCTCAGCCATCAGCGTGTCGCGCTCCGCACCTGTTTCACCATCGCCTCGACATGGGCGATCGGCGTCTCCGGCGTGATGCCGTGACCGAGATTGAAGATCAGCGGCCCGTCTCCCAGCGCCCTCAGGATCGCCTCGACGCCATCCGACAGCGCCTTGCCGCCAGCCACGAGCCGCAAGGGATCGAGATTGCCCTGAACCGCACCCGAGCGCTGCAATTCCTTCGCTGCGATCAGGGGTACCGTCCAGTCGATCCCCAGCGCCGTCACGCCGGTCTTCTGTCGATATGTCCGGTAGCGCGAACCGGCACCCTTGGGAAAACCGATGATCGGAACATCGGGATGAACCGCCCGCACCCGGCCAACGATCTCGGCCATCGGCTGAACGCAGAACAGGTCGAAACTCTCATCGTCCAGCACGCCGGACCAGGAATCGAATATCTGCACCACATCCGCACCCGCCTCGATCTGGCGGATGAGATAGGCGGCCGAATGTTCGGCAAGCACCTTCAGCAATCGTTGAAAGGCCACCGGTTCGCGATAGGCAAAAAGCCGCGCCGGCGCCTGGTCGGGCGTGCCATGACCGGCGATCATGTAGGTCGCCACCGTCCACGGCGCGCCGCAGAAGCCGATCAGGGTTGTCTCTTCGGGCAGTTTGGCCCGCAACCGGCGAACCGTCTCATAGACCGGTTCGAGATTCACGTGAAACACCTTGCCTTCCAGAGCCAAAATCTCCGGCGCGGTGATCGGCGTCAGCAGCGGCCCTCTGCCCTCTTCAAAGCGAACGTCACGGCCAAGCGCATGCGGAACGACAAGGATATCGGAAAACAGGATCGAGGCATCGAAACCAAAACGCTCGATCGGCTGCAAGGTCACTTCGACCGCAAGGTCGGGATCGTAGCAGAGGTCCAGGAACGAGCCTGCTCGCCTGCGTGTCTCCCGATACTCCGGCAGATAGCGTCCGGCCTGACGCATCATCCAGAGCGGAGGCGGAAAATGAGCCTTGCCCTTCAGGACATCCAGCATGATCCGGTTCTGGGGCATCGGGCGCTCGCTTCTCCCAGCCTCTTCTATAATCAAAGATTCTTATATCTAAGATTCTTCTGATTCTAAGAGTCTGTTGGTTCTGGTGGTTGTCACCTGTCCCGCTTTGCCCCGGAAAACACCAGCCAACATATTGTCGCGTGCTTCTTTTTCCCAGATGTAGGGTTCTGGGGATGGCTCGGAATCGATCAATCGAGTCAAAGCGTTAGGCATTGCGGTGAAAGGCGGGTCCTGTGGACGGACCGTAGTCGAAAAAAGCCGTCCCCAAACTTGTCCCCAATCGCCCGACGAAGCTGACAGCGCATCGAATTGTGGACAAACTGCCATCTGATACAGTCGCCTCCGACAGGCCAGTCTTTTCATCCCGCTTTATCCACAGAAGCCCACAGCCCCAGGTGACCCCCTGTGAACAAACCCCAGAGCTTCTTCCACCTGCACCTGATTTCCGACGCGACCGGCGAAACGCTGCTCGCCGCCGGCCGGGCGGCTTCGGCGCAGTACAAGGATGCGCGCGCCATCGAGCATATCTATCCGCTTATCCGCACCGAAAAGCAGGTGGCGAAGGTGTTCGAGGACATCGAGGAGGAACCGGGCATCATCCTCTATACGGTCGTCGACCAGAAGCTGGCGCGCGGCATCGACGAGCGCTGCGCGGCCATGGGCCTGCCCTGTGTATCGGTGCTGGAGCCGGTGCTGACCGTGTTCCAGTCCTATCTCGGCACCCCGGCCGGCCGCCGCGTCGGCGCCCAGCATGTCCTCGACGCCGAGTATTTCCGCCGCATCGACGCGCTCAATTTCACCATGGACCATGATGACGGCCAGTTGCCGCTCAACATGGACGATGCCGATGTGGTGCTGATCGGCATTTCTCGCACGTCGAAGACGCCGACCAGCATCTATCTCGCCAATCGCGGCATCAAGACCGCCAACATCCCGATCGTGCTCGGCGTGCCGGTGCCGGAAAGCCTGGTTGCCGCCAGCAAGCCGCTGATCGTCGGGCTGATCGCCACCGCCGAGCGCATCTCGCATGTCCGGCAAAATCGCATCCTCGGCAACAGCGGCTCGTATGAGGCATCGGATTATGTCGACCGCGCCGCAATCGGCGAGGAGCTCGCCTATGCCCGCAAGATCTGCACGCGCCATGGCTGGCCGATGATCGACGTCAGCCGCCGCTCGATCGAGGAAACGGCGGCGGCCATCGTTGCCCTGCGGGGGAAGAATAGATAGATGAGCGAGGAGTGCGTTTTCCGAGTCTTCCCTGGCGGAAATTCGGCGCCGCCCCTCACCTGCCTGCCGGCATCCTCTCCCCGTATAGTGACGGGGAGAGGGGCGCTGTCATTGATGGTTTCGCCAATCGCGACTGTGGCTGGAAACAGCGCCAGCGCTGAAGCTGCCCCTTTCTCCCCGTCTCTATACGGGGAGAAATGTCCGGCAGGACAATGAGGGGCAGCGCCAACCTTACAGGACTAGAGCTGATCAAACTCCAACCGCGCCTGTGTCTGCGCCCGAGTGCAAAATGACCGAAAAACTCATCCTCGCTTCCGGCAGTCCGTTCCGAAAGGCGATGCTGGTCAATGCCGGCGTCGACGTCGAGGCGGTGCCGGCCGATGTCGACGAGCGCGCGCTCGATGGGCCCCTGCAGGAC
>NZ_RZOM01000222.1:0-6832 GCF_003999175.1 Mesorhizobium sp. M7A.F.Ca.ET.027.03.2.1
ATCGAGGTCTCCGCGCTTGCGCAAACGTGCCGCATCCAGAAGCATGCTGCCGGCCCAGCGATAGACGTTGTTGTTGCGGATCGTCTCGCGCATGGGTCGCATGCGCTCGCGCTGTTCTTCGGGCGCCATGGTCAATGCCTGCAAGAGCGCTCCGCTCATCATGGCGGCATCGTAAGGGTTAACGATCAGCGCCTCCAGCAATTCGCGCGAGGCGCCGGCGAAGGTGCTGAGCATCAAAACGCCCTGCTCGTCGTCGCGCGCGGCGACGAATTCCTTGGCGACGAGGTTCATGCCGTCATGCAGGCTGGTGACCATGCATATGTCGGCGGCCCGATAGATCTCGTAGACCTGTTCTTGCGAGTGATGCTCGGCCACCATGATCACTGGCCTGTAGCCCTCGCTGCCATAACGCCGGTTGAGCTCTTCGGCATAACGGTGGCACTCGTCATGGAGCAATTTGTAGGCCGGCAGCGTGCCGCGGCTGGGTGCCGCGACCTGCAGGAAGACCAGTTTTCCGATCCATTCAGGCTGTCGCTTGAACAATTCGTTCAAAGCGTGAAACCGATCAAGAATGCCTTTGGTGTAATCGAGGCGCTCGACTCCGACGGCAAGCTTCACATCCGCTTTGAGACCGAACCTCTCGCGCATGCGAGCGCGGCAATCGTCGACATCGGGAAGTTTCGCCAGCAGGTCCGCCGGCCATTCTATCGAGATCGGATAGGCGTGCACCAATGTGGTCCGTCCGCCGTAGGAGATGGCCGCATCGGCCCGCTCGATGCGGCTTTCCAGGAAGCGATCGACGCTTTCGGTGAAATTGTTGGCATGAAACTGGGTGTGGAAGCCGATGATCGAGCTGCCGAGCAGCCCTTCGAGGATGCGTTCACGCCAGGGACAGATGCTGTACACTTCCGAATTCGGCCACGGGATATGCCAGAAAGTGATGACGATCGCCTCCGGCAGGCGCTCGCGGATCATGCGCGGCAGCAGCGCGAAATGATAGTCCTGGACCAGCACGATCGGCCGCTCGTTGCGGGCCTCGGCAACCACCGTATCGGCAAACTTGCGGTTGACGGCTTCATAGGCAGCCCAGTCGGAGGCGCGAAAAATCGGCCGGGTGAAGGCGATATGGCAAAGCGGCCAAAGGCCCTCATTGGCAAAACCGAGATAATAGCCCTGGTGCTCTTCCTCCGTCAGCCAGACTCGGCGCAGCGTGTAGGACGGGTTGCCAGGCGGCACCTGCACACGATCGTGGTTGTCGACGGTGAGGCGGTCCGCCGTTCCGCCGCCATAGGCGATCCAGGTGCCGGCACAGGCGCGGGTAATGGGCTCGAGCGCCGACACCAGTCCGCTGGCCGGGACGAGCAACTCGACGCCGTCGCCCTTCACATTGTGGATGTACGGTTCGCGATTGGACACCACGATGACCTGCGCATCGGGCAGATCGTCGGCCAGGATCTTGCGCAATGTTTCGGGCGACCAGGTCACCAGCGCGGCATCGGCCGATTGGCCATTCTTTTCGAACTCCCGTATCACCTTGCGCGCGGCTTCCGCGGCCACATCTTCGCCTGCCGTATGTGCGACCGCGGGTGGATGACGGCGACGGTGCCGCGATATGGAGAGGAAAACGGCAAGAGCGGAAAAACCGAGGCTCGCGAAGATCAGAACCCAGAGCAGGTCCGCACCGTAGTTTGTCATTGAATGTCAACTCACCCCGGCCGTCGGCGACCGTTTGTTCGTGTTCCCGTTTGAAATGGTCCGCCGACCACGTGGTCAGCGTTCGGACCTGTATTTTTGCAACGCACAAAGCTCGGATCGGTTCCGGCAATTTTGTTCGGATCATGTCCTCACGATGAGCGGCACCAGCCCTTCATGGCGGTCGGCAAGGAAAGCGACGACCCGGTCACCGACGCGCTGGAAGGTGAGATCGACGACCCGGTCGCCGACGCCCAGGTGCCGCAGTGTCAGCGTGTCGATGCCGATCGGCAGTCTCGGGCGGGTGACGCGGATTTCGCCATCCCAGCCGTCGATCTCCAGGCCAAGGCAGGCCTGCATCAGCATGAAGGCGGATCCCGCCGACCACGCTTGCGGCAGGCAAGCGACGGGATAGGCGATGGGTGCTTCGCCCGGCGCGCGTGTAAACCCGCAGAACAGTTCGGGCAGCCGCATGTTGAAATGGACTGCGGATTCGAATGTGCCGCTCATCAGGCGAACCACGCTTTCACGCTCGCCATAATGCGCCAGGCCGGCACCGCATATGGCGGTGTCGTGCGGCCAGATCGAGCCATTGTGGTACGACATCGGGTTAAAGAACACCGCATCATCGGCAAGCGTCCTCAGCCCCCAGCCGGAATGGAAGGAGGCGGAAAGCAGCTGGTCGGCGACCATCTGTGCCCGCGCCGGCTCAGGCAATCCGACAAAGAGCAGATGCCCGGCATTCGAGGTCCGCACCTTGCAGGGCTCGCCGGCACCGTCGATCGCGAGGGCATAGAAGCCGAGATCGTCAAGCCAGAAATCGCGTTCCACCGCCACCCGCATCGCCTCGGCGCGGTCCTCCCAGTGATCGGCTTTGTCGTCCTCGCCACGGCGGCGGGCAAGCTTGGCCAGCCCGCGGAAGGCGGCAAAGACATAGCCCTGCACTTCGACCAGGGCTATCGGGCCCTTGGGAATGCGGCCATCGGCATGGAAGACCGAATCGAAACTGTCCTTCCATCCCTGGTTTGCGAGGCCGGACTCGGCCGCTCGCTGGTAAGTCACGAAGCCGGTCTCCTGGCCTGCCTCCTCCGTCCATTTGGCCGCCGCGCACAGCGAAGGCCAAAGGCCGCCGATGAACGCCATGTCACCGGTACGATCGGCGTAGGCGCAAGCAAGATAGATGTAGAGCGGTGTCGTATCGACGCCACCGTAGTAGCGGCCGAAGGGAAGCTCCCGCAGCGCCACCATTTCGCCTTTGCGGGTCTCGTGCATGATCTTGCCCGGCTGCGAATCGCTGAACGGCGAGGTCTCGGTCGCCTGATGCTGGGCCAGAAAGGCCAACACGCCCCGCGCCAGGCCGGGATTGAGCCACAGCATCTGCAGCGCCGAGATGACGCCGTCACGACCGAACGCCGTCGAGAACCAGGGGATGCCGGCATAGGGATAGGGGCCGGTCGCCAGTTCGGTGGTCAGCAGCGCGACATCGGCGCGGGCGCGCTCGACCCAGTCGTTGAAGACGCGGCCGGAGCTGCGCACCGTCGCGCCATGACGACGTTTGGCCCGCATGCCAAAGCGGGCGCGTGCGGCAGCGGCGCGGAACCGGTCGCGCTCGGGCTTGTCGGCCACCTCGGGACCGACCTCGACATAGAGCACCTTCCTGCTGCGCTTGGTCACGGCGATCAGGAAATCGGCACGGTTGGCTGTCAGTTGGTCCGGCGCCTGCGAGAACGATATCGCAGAGAGGCGGGCCAGGCCATCGAGCCCGTCATAGCGCAGCAGGACCGACGTCGCGTCTGTTTCGGCGGCATGGGCCAGCCCGCGCTTCAGCCGTGTCGAGCCGCGCACTTCGAACATGTCGCGGAAATCGGCGGAATAGTGCAGGGAAACGCTGATCGTCGAGTGTTCCCGGCTGTAGTTGGAAAGGGTGATGCGTTCGAAGAGCCTGTCTTGCCAGAGCAGCCTGACGCGTTCGATGTGGATGGCTCCCTGCGGGATGTCGCGTCCGCCGGCGCTCTGTATCGGCAGATTGGTCAAATTGGTGGTGAACAGCACATTGTCCTGGCTGAGTGAGGCGCCAAGCAGCGATGTCTGCCTGCCGCCGACGGTCAGCCGGAACTCGGAAAGAACCCGTGTGTCGTCGCGAAAGAAACCGTCGCCGGCTCCACGTATGTCGCCATAGGCGTCGGCAACCGCGAAGCAATCGCCCTGCTTGAGCGCAAACAGCCGATGCGGCTCGCGAGGGGCGGTGGCGTCGAGCGATGCAAGCGCAACCGCGGGATCGAGCTGGCGCTCATCGAGTTGGGCCATTCGTCAAAGATCCCTGTTGTTTCGTTGTCGTGGCTCGAGCACGTCGTTGCTCAAGACGCCTTCGCCTCGGTCGGCACGCCGATCAGGCGTGCATAGGCGGCCAGATAGTCGCCGGCCATTCTTCGAGCGGAAAAACGCTTTTCAAAAACGGCCCTCACCTTGCGCCTGTCGAGTTGCAGCAAATCAGGCACCGCGGCGACCGCGCCATCCATCGTGTCAGCGATGAAACCGGTGACGCCTTGATCGATGATCTCGGACAGCGCACCGCAATTCCAGGCGATCACCGGCGTACCGCAAGCCATGGCCTCGATGGCGGCGAGCCCGAACGGCTCCGGCCAGTCGATCGGGAACAGCAGGCCGGCCGCCTTGCCGAGAAATTCCGCCTTCTGGTCCTCCTCGATCTCGCCGACATAGACGATGCGATCGCCGTCGATCAACGGTTCGACCACCTCGTGGAAATAGGCGCGGTCGTCGTCGCCGATCTTTGCCGCAAGCTTCAGCTTGAGCCCCGACCGCAAGGCGATCTCGATGGCGCGGTCCGGGCGCTTGTCGCGTGAGAACCGGCCGAGGAAGGCAAGGTAGGGTTCTTCCGCCGTCGTCTCGAAAGTCGGTTCGTAGAGAGTGGTCGGCAGCCCGTGATGGATCGTCGCCAGCCAATTGGCCTTGGCAAGGCCCGCCTTCTGGCTGTGCGAAATGGAAATCAGGGGAAAACGCGGAAACCGTTCATAGGCCGGCGCCAGGTCCACATAATCCAGCCTGCCATGCGGCGTCGTCACCGTGCGGTCGGCGAGATCCTCGAAGAAGGAAAAGTGCAGGAAATGGCTGAGGTGGAAGTGGATGACATCGAACTCCGACGCCCGGTCCCTCACCTGCGCAAGCATCGAAAGATGCGCAGCGATCTCGGATTTGAGCGGACGCGGATCGAGGCGCAGCGCGCGTTCCCGGCTGGCTACCAGCGTCGCGGAAGTCTGGCTGTCGCCACTGGCGAACAGCGTCACCTCATGGCCCAGATCGACCAGCGCTTCGGTTAGATACGAGACGATGCGCTCGGTGCCGCCATAGAGCCTTGGCGGCACCGATTCATAAAGCGGCGCGACATGGGCAATTTTCATATTCCATCCTGGATGCTGGGCATGCAGGTGTGAAATGCGTCAACGCCTCGATTGGTTCCGATTTTATGATCGAGCCGTCGGCACCAGAGGCCGCAGTCGGCATGCAACTGTGCGTCAAACGGATTGCGCGATCAGGGTCAGAAAGCCACCGCTCAGGGCGACATTGCCGACGAAGCCATTGATGCGGGACGCACGATCCGGACCCTGATGGTCCCAAAAATTGTGGAACATCGGCGTGGCAACGATCAGGAACACCAGCAGCACCGCGGCCGCGAGTGCCGTCCACAATCCTGCGATGACCAGCACGCCGGCGGCGATCTGAAGCACGATGCCGAGCCACAGCGCCAATCTTGCCTGCGGCACGCCGCGCGCAGCCATCATCTGGGTCAGGAAGGCCGCGTTCTGGATGTTGCGCAGGCCGGCGAAGACGAAGGCGCCGCCGAGCAACAGGCGAGCGAGAAACAACAAGGTTGAAGGCAAATCGGCAGGCATCAAACGCTCCCTTGGAAAGTGGAGCGCCGTCTTTCGACGGCGCTCCCAACATAAATGGACAATCAGGCGGCCTTGGCCGCCGGCATCGGGTGAATGGCCTGGAACGGAATGCACAGCCGGTTCCAGGTGTTGATCATGCCGAGCGCAACGGACAGCTTGACCAATTCCTCTTCCGAGAAATGCTCGAGCGTCTTTGCATAGAGCTCGTCCGGCACGCCATTGTTGGCGATCAGGGTGACGGCCTCGGTCCAGGCCAAGGCGGCGCGTTCGCGCTCGGAAAACAGCGGCGATTCCTTCCAGGCTGAAACCAGGTAGAGCCGCTGCTCGGGCTCGCCGTCGCGCCTCGCCTCGCGGCTATGCATCTCGACGCAGTACGAGCAGCCATTGATCTGCGACGCTCTGAGCTTGATCAGGTGCAGCAGGCTCACCTCGAGCCCGCATTCGTCCACCGCCTTGTTGAGCGCCGAAACCGCTTTCATGATCTCCGGCGCCTTGGCGAAAAATTGCAGCCTCTGTTTCATCTTCTTGTCCTTTCATGTCTGCTTGGATTTTGGTCTGCGGGGTTAACTGGATTTCTGCGGCCGCTGGTGGCGCTCGACGAAGGCGCAGCTCGCGGCAAGCGACCTGGGATCGCCTTCTGCCGCATAGGTGGCCACGATATCGGACAGTTTGGTCTCGGCGAGCGCGGCGCGATAGGCGCGCTCGGCCTTCAGCATCGCGGCGTTGATGCCGCAGGGTTTGATATAGGCCGAAGCATCGAGCTTCACCGGACCACGCTGGCGGATCTCGCCGCAACGGAAGGCCGGCTCGCGGCCCTCGACGGCCAGCACGATGTCGAGCAGCGTGATGCGCTCGGCCGGCCGCGCCAGCCGATAGCCACCGGCAGGCCCGGGCACCGATTCCAGAATGCGCGCCGCGCTCAGCATGTTGAGATGCTTCAGCAGATAGCTCGGCGACAGGCCAAAGGCCTCGGCGAGAGCGGCGCCAGGCATGGTGCTGTTCCCCTCCACACTCGCCAGCGTGGCAGCGCAATGGATGGCTGCCTCAACGCCCTCGCCCAGCTTCATTGGATCGGCTCCTTTATCGTGGATACATAGTATCGTGGATAATTCTTATCTGCAATAGGAAAATGCAGAGTCGTCCGCTTTCGAAAAAGGAATACGTTGGTGATTGGCGAAATCGGCGATGACAGCGTCTTTCTCCCCGTCACTATACGGGGAGAAATGCCC
>NZ_RZOM01000223.1:0-6831 GCF_003999175.1 Mesorhizobium sp. M7A.F.Ca.ET.027.03.2.1
GCCTTCGGTCTCGTTGACCGGGCCACGCAGCAGATGGAATTCCCTAAACCCCTTCATCTCAGCAAGGCTGGAATCGCGGTTCTTCCAGACGGCTTCGAAGTCGTTCTCCGAGCCGGTCTGCACCTTGAAGCGGTTCATTGCGATGTACATTGCGGTTCCTTTCGTGCGGATGTTGATGATTGGCGGCTGCAGCGTTTGTTCTGCGCACATTCAAAATGGGCCGATTTCGGTCTCGAACTCCAAATTTGCGCTTGCTGCCTGTGGTGGAATCGGAGGGAAGGGGGGCTGCCTTGCGGACAATGCCAAGCGCTGCCTGATCGAAAGCCGCCGATCCTGAGGTTTCCAGAATGCGCAACTCGTTTATGTTGCCCTTCTTGCCTATGACGAATGTGACAACCGCATTGTTGCGTGCCGCCAGCTGTAGGGAAGGCGGGAGGGTGCGATTGACGCTGCCGAGCTTTCTAAAAACATCGCCGCGGTAGTTGTCTTCCGCGGCCGTGCCTGCCTCCTTTTGCCTTTTGCCCTTGTTGGCTGCTTGCGCCGACCGGTCCTCGCCATCCGCCGCGCCGCGCTTCTCATCCGCCGTCTTTGAAGGGACAGCTGCCGGAGTTGGCCTGGCTCTAGGGATCGGAGGCCGCTCCGGAACGGCGACAGGCGCTTCCGTGCTCTCGGCCTGAACGGTTGGCTCCGCTGGTGTTTCGGCCTTCCTATCCACGGTCTGATCATCGGAGCGCGGGGCGCCGGCCACCAATTGTCGGCGTCAGCCTCTGCTGTTTGACAGCTTCCGGCAAAGGCTTGAGCGGCTTTGCTGCGTCCTTCACGGGTTGCGAAGGCTCCGTTGGCGGCGACGGCTTGGGCGGCGTTGCCGGCTGTGGTTTGGCCGGTTGCGGGCTGGGCACCAGTGCAACGTTTATTGCCGCCGGGTCCTTGTCCAGCGCGCTGCCGGCCACGTTGCTGCCCGACTGTTCACTACCTTCCGGCTGCTCGGCGTCCTGGAAACTGGAAATCCCCGTAGGGGAGATCAGAAAGGCCGCCGCCACCGCGACATGGAGCAGGCAGGAGACGACGATCGCCGCCGTCCATTTGCGGCTCCAGGCCGATGGCCGCGGCAGCGCGAGCGGCTCGGTTGGCTCTATGGTCAGCTCGGCGCCGGCCTCGGGGAGGGGATTGATGTCCTGCATGTCTCGCCGCGAGACCTGCAGCGACAAGAGCAGAGTTGTCAAATCAAGATCGTTCGCCGGCAGTCTGCTATCGCCGGCCAGAGGCTGCACTACGGTGTTTCGCGGCAATGCATGATGCAGCCCCACCTCAGACTCCGAAAGCGATCCCGGTCTTGGTGTCCGTCTTCAGCTTTCGCATGCAGGCGTTCGGTTCGACGCCGGTACCGGTGCATTCGGTCGCGCTGTTGATCAGCACGCGGCTGACTTTCGAGCACTCGGTGCCGGCCAGATCGAAACGCGTCACCTTGGTCTTGCCTGCCGGCAATTCCTTGAAGTCGAGCACGGTCAGCCGGTCGACGACGCCGGCCTCGTTGAACAGGGCGATCTCGAACGCCGCCTTGGACAGGTCGGCGCCGAGATTGTTGTTGACCACGAACGTCAGGCGGCAACCCTTGTCGGAAGGTTGCGCACCGTTGAGTTCAAGGGTCAGCGCAGGGACCGGCGCGGACTCTTGTGCCCACGCCGGAACCATCGCAAGCGACATCGCCAGCATCGAGGTCAGCAGACGAAGGGATGTCATCAAGCTCGTCATGGTCATCAGCCTCCAAATCGCATCGTCGCCGCCAGCTTCAGGGTGACGCCCGGCTCGTAGGCCGCGAAAACCGGCTGCGGCGGCTGGCCGGCCGTGGTCAGGTTGAGCGGGTTGGCGTATTTTACATCGAACAGATTGTCGGCGCGGAAATCAATCTTCAAATTGTCCGTCGCCTGGTAGCTGGCGAAAGCATTGACCAGCGTGTAGTCCTCGGCGATCGGATTGCCCTTGGGCTTGCCATTGTATTGCACTTCGCCGCCCACGGTCAGCTTGTCCTCGAGGAAGCGCAAGCCGAGCTGCGCGGTGACCTGGGATGAGGGGATGGTCAGCAGGTCGGCCCGAACGTCCTTGTAGGAAATGGTATGACCATTGGTGATTGAGGCCGAGAGCCCGGCATAGCCCCATCCGGCATCATAGACGCCCTCAAGTTCGAAGCCGTCGATCTTGGCCTTGGCAAAATTCTGGTACTGGAAGCATATCGGGATACCGGGTCCGCTCGGGCAGCCGGCTGTCGGGTCAAACCGCGACAGGGTAACGCCATCGATGTAGTCTTCGACATCGTTGTTGAAATAGGCTGCCTTGATGCGCAGCGCATCGCCGACTTCGAGGATGTCATCCTGCTTGTAGTTGACGCCGAATTCGACGGTCTTTCCGGTTTCCGGCCGCAGATTGGGATTGGGCAGGAACGGGAAGGTGACACCTGCCGGATGGCGACCGCTGATCAGTGTTTCCGACAGGGAGGGTGACCGGTATCCTTCCGCATAGGTGCCGTAGAATTGCAGGCCGGCAAGGCTGGCGCTGTCAAAAGGCGAGACGCCGACGGTGATGCGCGGCGACAACCGGTCCCCCGACGTTTCGTGTGTGTCATCCTTGAGGCTGTAATTGTCGTAACGCAGCCCGGCGATGACTTCGAGCCACTCCCAGGTGAGCTTGTCCTGGACATAGGCGCCGGAGACGTTCCGCTTACCGGAAGGCGTGTAGAAACTGTCGCCACCGGCCGTGCCGCCGGTCTCGACTTTATCGCCGGCCCAGTCGCCGCCATAGGTCAGTTCGTGCGCGATTCCCGCAGTCTCGAATCTGGACGTGTTCCAAATGTCGATGCTGGTCGTGCCGATGTCGAATGTCGATGTCGAGCCAGCCGGCAAAACAACTGGAAGGCCGGTGCTCGGGTCAAACCGGTTGAGAGGCACGAGGCTGGTCAGATCGAGATTGGTCTTGTTGTAGGAGGTGTTGATATGGAGATCGAGCCAGCTCTTGTCCTCATCCGTAATGTTGTAGCGGGCGGTGAAGGTGTTCGACTTCAGGTCGACGTCATTGACCGGCACGCCGCCGCTGATCTCGTTCCAGCCGTCGCTTGAGCCGACCCAGCCGAGCTTCAGCTCACTGTTGTCGGTCGGCCGGATGGTGGTCTTGAGCAGGCCGCTAAGCACATCGAAGCCGGTGCCCTTGACGGTGTCGCCACCGCCATCCTTGTAGTCGTCATAGTTGCGGTAGACGATGTTGCCGAGCACATCCCAGTTCTCGTTGAGGCGGTAGGCACCGGATGCGCTTGTTGTCCAGCCCTTGCCGTTGCTCTCATAGCGTCCCGTGACGGAGCCGGCCCATGTTTCTTCCGGCTTAAGGAAATCCCCGGCGTCCTTGGTGTCGAAGAAGACGACGCCGCCGATGGCGCCTGAGCCATAGGTGTTGGCGACAGGACCACGGATAACATCCACGGATTTGACGAGTTCGGGGTCGATGTAGAAGGTCGACTGCGTGCCGTGGTCGGAACGCTGGAAGTTCTGACGGGCGCCGTCGACGATGACCGCGACGCGACCAAAATCCTGCAAGCCTCGGATGTTGATACTGGTGCTGACGCGTCTGGCGTCGGCCTGCGCCGCGACACCGGGCACGCCAAGCAGCATCTCATTCGGCGTCGTCGCCATGCGGCGGTCGAGCTGTTCCTGGCCGACATGGCTGGTCGATGCCAGCGATTCGATCGCCGTCTCGCCGGTGCGGCTGATGACGAGGATCTTGTCGAGCAGCGTTGCTCCCGCTGGTGCGGCGTTTTCTTCTTCAGCCTTCTTCGTTTGCTCTGTCGGCTGCGCCGCTTGCTGGGCGTTAGCCAATTGCGCCGACAAGGCGATAGCCGCCACGCTTGCCAACAATGCCGCCGCGCCGTTCGCCGCCGACCGGCCACGCCATTCCCAAGTCACCAACCCCATGCCCCAACTCCAAAGTCCAGGTTTCATGCTGGCTGGCCCGGGGCTGGCTGGCATTTTTGATCGTCTCCGGCGTCTTAAATGTTGACTCATTTAATCCGGTATTGCACTGACTAGTAAACATGATTATTCAAGTCAAGAAATGAATCGGATTACGCAACGCCTAGCCAGACGCCCGGCACAGGAAAGGGATCGACAGAGATGAACACCCACAATCCCAACGATTTTCGCTATCGCGTCCGCCGTTCCGACGATGCCTCGGCCCCCACCCGTTTCGACCGGGTTCCGCTGGCGGTGCGAACCCTGTCCAGCAACACTCTGTTCCAGGGCGAGCACGAGATCGGCATCGAGCATCACGGTGCGCTCTACCGGCTGAAGATCACCCGTCAGGGCAAGCTCATTCTCAACAAGTAAGGCTAGAGCGGTTCACCGTTTCACGGAAACGCCGAACCGCTCTAGCTCTTTGTTTTAACGCAATTCCGGACGGAAAACCGTTTCACGCTTTTCCCGGAATTGCTCTAGGCAGCAGGGACGAAACATGGATCAGCGCGTAAAACCCGCCCCGCATGAAATCCGGCGGGCACGGACAGACAATCCGAAGACGCGCGAGCGTGATCTGGCTGCCCAGCTCGGCATTTCGGAAGCCGAACTGGTCGCCGCGCATTGCGGCGACGGCGTCGTGCGCATCGAGCCGCGCGTCAACGATCTTCTGACCGGCCTCGAGGCCGTCGGCGAGGTCATGGCGCTGACCCGCAATGAGAGCGCGGTGCACGAAAAGATCGGCGTCTATGACAAGGTCGTCACCGGCAACCACAATGCCATGGTGCTTGGCGAAAACATCGACCTGCGCATCTTCCCGAAGGTCTGGGCACACGGCTTTGCCGTCGAGAAGCGAGACGGCGACGAAATCCGCCGCAGCCTGCAGTTTTTCGATGCGGCGGGCGAGGCCGTGCACAAGGTGCATTTGCGTCCGGCCTCCAGCCTCTATGCCTATCAGAAGCTGGTTGCCGCGCTCGAATCGTCCAATCAGGAGCCGACCGTCGACATTTCGGGACCACTCCCCGATGACGAGAGCCATGGCGACGAAGCGGCCGCCAATCTCGACGATCTGCGCGACCGCTGGAGCCGGCTGACCGATGTGCACCAGTTCTTCGGCATGCTGAAGACGCTGAAGCTCAGCCGCCGGCAGGCGGTGCGCCTGGTCGGGCAAGACTATGCCTGGCAGCTCGACAATGATGCCGTCCGTGCCATGTTTCATCACGCTGCGGAGGGCGAGATGCCGATCATGTGCTTTGTGGGAAACCGCGGCTGCATCCAGATCCATTCCGGTCCGATCAAGTCGATCAAGCCGATGGGGCCATGGATCAACGTGCTGGACGAAACCTTCCACCTGCATTTGCGGACCGACCACATCCAGGAGGTCTGGGCGGTGCGCAAGCCGACCAAGGACGGTCATGTCACCTCGCTTGAGGTCTATGATTCCGACGGCAAGATGTTCATCCAGTTCTTCGGCAAGCGTCATGAAGGCGAAAGCGAGCGGGACGACTGGCGCTTCCTGGCGGAAAACCTGCCGCGCATCCCAAGCGCGACCGCAGCCTGAGGAAAATGCGATGCGTTTTTTCCCAAGATTGTCGACCGTGCGCGGATCTATTTTCCGGCCGGTGATCGGTATCTCCATGGCTGTTATCGCACTGCAATCCGCCAGCGCCATGGAAGGCACGGCCGTGTTTGCCGATCCTTCGAAAATCGTGGCCGTTGGCGGCTCGATCACCGAGATCGTCTATGCGCTCGGCGAGGAAAAGCATCTGGTGGCTCGCGATTCCACCAGCCGGTACCCAAAGGCGGCGCTTGAGCTGCCCGATGTCGGCTATATGCGTGCGCTGTCACCGGAAGGCGTGCTCTCGGTCAACCCGACCGGCATCCTGGCGTTGCATGGCAGCGGTCCCAAGGAAGCCGTCGACGTCTTGAAGAAGACGAGCGTGCCGTTCATCGAAGTGCCCGAGCACTATAGCCACGAAGGCATCCTCGAAAAGGTCCGTATCGTCGGCAAGGCGCTCGGCGTCGACGCCAAGGCCGAGGTGCTCGCCGGGGAGCTCGATGCCAAGCTCACGGCAGCCGAGAAGCCGACGACGTCGATCAAGGAACGCAAGCGCATCCTGTTCGTGCTGTCGATACAGGGCGGCAAGATCCTGGCGGCCGGCAGCGAGACCGCGGCCGACGGTATGGTCAAGCTGGCTGGCGGCGTCAACGCGGTCGAGGGCTTTTCCGGCTACAAGCAAATGTCCGACGAGGCGATCATAACCGCCAGACCGGACGTGATCCTGATGATGAGCAATGCCGGGCCTCCGGTCTCGGACGACGAACTGTTCGGCAATCCGTCGATCGCCTCGACGCCGGCCGGAAAGGCGCGCAAGCTGATCCGCATCGACGGTGCCTATCTGCTCGGCTTCGGGCCACGCACGGCCGATGCCATCCACGACCTCGCTGTCTCGCTTTATGGCGGGCAGGTCACGGACTGAACGGGCGGATCATGGTCGATCAATCGATCGCCGGCCCGGTGATGGCAAGCGTATCCGAAGGCGACAGGTCGGGCCGCGCCCGCATCGTCATCCTTCTGCTGTGCCTGGGGCTGGCGGCTGCCGTTTTTCTGTCGCTGACATCGGGGGCTTCGGACGCTTCGGCCGTCAACGTCATCGGGGGCTGGCTGTTCGGCACAGTGCCTGATGACGCTGCGGTGAGCGCCCGCGACAGACTGATCGTCTATGACATCCGCCTGCCGCGCATCATCCTCGGCATGCTGGTCGGTGCGGCGCTCGCGGTCTCCGGCGCGGTCATGCAGGGACTGTTCCGCAATCCGCTGGCCGACCCCGGCCTGATC
>NZ_RZOM01000224.1:0-6831 GCF_003999175.1 Mesorhizobium sp. M7A.F.Ca.ET.027.03.2.1
CGCTAAGCATCATCAGGATCCATCAAGGCATGACCCCCTCGCCTCCCTTTCTCGGCTTTCCAGACCGTCTCGCAGATGGTCACATGCCCCGCGCGGTGATCTTCGGGGCCGGTCACGGCAGCACTTATCCCGGCAAGGACAGCCGCGGCCACGCCTTGGCGGCGGATGCCATCCGCGCTGCGAGCCAGGACGACGCCACGTTCGTCGGGCACTGGGATTTCGATCTCGGCGGTCCGCTGTTCGACGGCAAGCCGGTGTCTTGCATCGACGCCGGCGATATCTTGACCACCATGCATGACAATGCCGGCAACAGGGTCAGGATCGAGGCAAAAACGTGCGAGATCCTGGCATTGCCGGCCGTGCCGATCCTGATCGGCGGCGACTGTTCCATGACCATTCCCTTCCTCGCCGGCTTTGCGGAGCACGGGCCGGTCTGGGTCCTGCAGATCGACGCCCATATCGACTGGCGCGACGAGGTGTATGGCGAACGCCACGGCTATTCGAGCCCGATGCGCAGGGCGAGCGAGATGCCGCATGTAGCAGGCATGGTGCAAGTCGGCCTGCGCAGCGTCGGCAGCGCACGCATCACCGAGATCGAAGCGGCACGGCGCTATGGCAGCCACTTCGTGACCGCCCGCGAGGTTCACGCTCAGAGCGTCGAAGCCGCGCTCCGGCATATTCCGGAAGGCGCGCGGGTTGTCGTCACCCTCGACTGTGACAGCCTCGATCCAAGCATCATGCCGGGCGTGGCGGCGCGTACACCCGGCGGCCTCACCTACACGCAGGTGATCGACCTGATCGCCAGCCTCGGCAGACGGGCCCGGATCGCAGGGTTCGACCTTGTCGAGTTCTATCCTCCGGCCGATATCGACGGCCTGTCAGCGCTGACCGCCGCGCGCCTTCTCGTCAATGTGGTCGGCACCGTCGTCCGGCAGGTTTGATGTCAAAACCCTGCTCTTCGCCGCAGACCGGCCCAAAAGCGCGTGAGGGAGCTCGCGGTTGAAATGCCCTTTTCCACACCTGAGTACTCGATCCTGCCTTGTCCGGCCGGCTCGTCGCTCCAGACCAAGTTGAAAGCAATGCCCTTGAGCCCAAGTTCCCCGATCCGGCGTACGATCGTCTCCTGCAGATAGATATCGGATATTCGCACCCCATCGGCACGCTCTGGGAGCTTGAATATCTCGGTACCGCCGATTGCGTCCGCTCGAAGGACGAGGCTTTCAATCACCATTATGCCGCCATCGTCAAAGCGAACGATCTTTGAACGTTCCTCGTCCAGCGCATCGATCACGGTGGTGACATTGAAGAGCGATATTGGCTCGTCAGCACGAAGCGGCAGGAATTCACCGTACGGTTCGAGGGTTGGCCGAAGCAACTTCAACGCCCTCGCCCGCGGGATGAGCACATGCTCGCCAAGCCATGGAAAATCTGAATATCGCCGGAGCGTACCATCGTCGTGCTCGCGCAGGATCTCCATCCCGGGCGGATGCCATCGTGTCTGCTTCCGGCCGCAGAGCATCGAAAACAGCTGGTAGTCGTCCGCCTGTCGAGGAAGGACCCATTCCTGTCCTTCGACCACACTCAGGACATAGATATTCATCCGATCCCCCGCACATCATCGCCTTGGTAGACTCGGCCTGCTGCGCGGTTCTTCGCGCGCATTCTCACCGCTGGTCCCCGACAGCCGTTTGCGGCACCGGCGGCAATTCGGGTGCATCCATCCCCTTGAAAGGGTCACGCCAGGCGTCGATGTCTTCAAGCCGACGGTACCAGCGGCTGACAGAAGAATAATCGTCGAGCGGCAATCTGGCGGCATCGTTGAACGGCAGGAAGGTCGCCATTCGAAAATCGGCATAGGAAATCGAATTTCCGACCAGCCACTGCCGCTCGGCAAGCACGGCGTCGATTATTGCCGCGGCCGTATGGAATTGGTTTAGGCCCTCCTCCACCCGCTTCTGATCGATCGGGCCGATGCCGTACCGCTGTTTGGTTCCACGCTCGAAATGCACCGTGTCGCAAGCGGATGCGAAGTGCTCCTTGCCCCAGCTGAGCCACCGGATCATCTCGGGTTCGTCATCGCCGGTGCGCCAGAAATCCGAATGCGCGTCGCGCGAGAGCCTGCAGGCTATGGCGTCTGCCTCCCAGAGGCTCTTTCCCTCATCATCCACAAGGATGGGCAGTGAGAGATTGGGATTTAACGGCCGATATTTCTCCGCCTGCCCCGGAGCGAAGGGCGAGGCGAATTCAAATTCGACTTTCGCGTCGAGGTAGCGTGCCACCGCGAGCGCGAGCCGAGGGTTCGGATTGCGGCTGAAATACAGCTTCATTGGGCACCGACGGTCTGAGCGACCACGCCATAGTCGATCATGGGCGGTCTCTATGCAGCTTCGAAGCCAGCTCGAGCGTCCATGTATCCTGACGGACTGGGCTCGCTTTTCATCATCGTTTTTCGCCAAGCTTCCTGCTCGGCATTTATCAGAGCCAATTCCCAAACACAGGCAACAACAGGTCTCTTTACCGTATCCATCGGTTCGGCGGCGGAATACAGCTTCCGATAGATATGCTGACAAAGCACCGAACCTTGTATCCACCAGTGAACCGAGATGGAAACACCCAGCTCGCCAGGATGAATAATCACAAAGCCCATGCCATTGTCGTCACCCTCGTCCACCACACGCGGCAGAACCTCCTGTCGCACGAATGACTGTGCCAGGGTCACCATGGGTCCGTCGACCTTCTTGTTGTCTGCGACGAGGCCATAGACTTTGAGCTTGAGACCGCCAATGTCCCATTGGCCCAAATTCAAAACACCACGTGGATGGTAGATCTCGATTGTTTCAGAATTCACTGGGCTCACTCCAATTCAGCCATTCGCGCACGACGCTGCAGCAGACGTACCTGATAGCTCAGAACACGCTTCGCGGCAGGCTCGATCAACATCACGCGAGGCTTATCGATAAACTCACCATCGAAATCCACCGGGCTTGCAAGGCCATGCCAGGGTTCGATGCAAAGAAATGGCGCGCCGCCGGGTTTGGACCAGATACCCAATTCCTGGAATCCCTGCCACAACATCTCGATCGCGGGACCGCTCTCGGCAGCGTAGCGCACGCTGGAACTGACGGGCCGATCCATGATCACCGCGTCCTCGCCGAAGAGCCTTTCGGAGAGTGCCAGCCTTTTGCCTTCCACAGGCGTCGGTTGTGGCGCTTTCAGCAGCAGGCCGTCCTTCAGGCGGCGGATCGGCGCTTGCTCGGCGGAGGCAAAGGTCAGCTGGTAATCCGTCTTGGCCAGATCCGGAAGCAAAGGCCAATTGAACGCCGGGTGCGCCCCGATCGATGCCGGCAGCGGCTCATCGCCGGTGTTGGTGATGTCGAAGGCCACATCAAGCTGATGGCGGTCCAGCGTGTAAGTCACTGCCAGGCGAAAGGCGAAGGGGTAGTGCGCGCGGGTATCGGCATCGTCGGTGAGCACCAACGTGCAGGATCGTGGTCCCCTCTGCGCCCAGGCGAACGGCTTGTCGCGCGCGAAGCCGTGCTGGGTCATCGGATAGGTCTGGCCGCGATGGCGCAGTTGGTCGCCCTTCAGCCGGCCGACGATTGGAAACAGCACCGGCGAGTGACGCCGCCATTCCGGACCGGCCTGCCACAGAAACTCTGTGCCGTCGGCATCGCGTAGGGAGACAAGTTCGGCGCCCTGCCCGACAACAGTCGCCGAGATGCCGTCACCGTGAAGCGTCAGGCTGTCCTGTTCCATGCGTCCTCGCGGCTATCTGGCGTGGCCGGCAGGCTAGCAAAAGGGGACGTGCGAACTCAAGAGCGGCAGATTTACATCGCGTCTCAGTCAGCCGCGATGAACGATCCACCGCACATGGCAAATGCTGCCTCAAATAAAAAACCGCGGCCGGAGGTTTCCCTCCGGCCACGGTAAGTTGCGAAATGTTGCCTGCTACGGTCCGGATTACTCGCGTTCGCCGGTGAAGTTCAGCAGCAGCTGGAAGATGTTGATGAAGTTCAGATAGAGCGAGAAGGCGCCGAAGACGGCAAGTTTCTGGCGCGATTCCGCGTCGAAATTCTCGGCATACTGTTCTTTGATCGTCTGCGTATCCCAGGCGGTCAGGCCGATGAACACGGCGATGCCGATCACCGAGATGGCGAACTGCAGCGCGGTCGAGCCGAGGAAGATGTTGACGATGCTGGCGATCACCACGCCGATCAGGCCCATGATCAGGAACGACGAGAACTGGGTCAGGTCGCGCTTTGTCGTGTAGCCGTAGAGACTGGTGGCGCCGAACATGGTGGCGGCGATGAAGAAGGTGCGCGCGATGCTGGTTCCGGTGAAGACCAGGAACACGGAGGCGAGCGACAGGCCCATGACCGCGCAGAAGGCCCAGAACATCGCCTGGGCACTCGCCGCCGACATGGTCTGCATTTTAAACGAGAACAGCAAGACGAAGGCGAGCGGTGCCAGCATCACCACCCATTTCAGCGGGCTGGAGAAGATCGGCACGTAGAGCGCCGGCGTCGATGAGATCATGAAGGCGACGAGGCCGGTGACCACCAGGCCGACGCCCATGTAGTTGTAGACGCGCAGCATATGCTGGCGCAGGCCCTCGTCGAAGATGGCTCCGGTTTGGGCGCCGGCGCCGACGCGATATCCCAGATTGGGGGTGTTCATTTGCGTTCTCCTTTGTGGATCGATCAGTAAAGCGTCTTGGCAAGCGTCTCGGCGGCGCGGTCGAGGTCGTGGACCTCGCTTCGTCCGACCACCGCATAGGCGACATCGCCGATCTGGAAATAGGCCGACGAAATGTCGCCCGAGGGCGCTATCGTCGGCTTGACGACGTCGAAGGTTCCGGGCCGGATCGCAAACAGCGACACCAGCCCCATGTCTTTCGTCTCGACCGCCATCTCGACGCTCGGCCCAAAGCGCGACGGATAGATCTGCACGTCGCGCACTCTCCAATCCGTCGGCAGCGACGGCATGACGATGGCAGTGGCGGCGCGGATTTCGCCGGCGTTGTAATTGGGCGCTTCCGGCTGCGACGGCATGCTCTCGCGCACCAGCGTCGTCCTGTGGGCCTGCACCGCCTCGTCGACATAGGCGGGCGGCTGCGGCGAGGCGACGACCTTGGTCACCGACATCGGCCCGATGATGCCGTTTGCCAGCCAGCCGGCGGCGACGAAGCCGGCGACCGCCGCCGCGCGCTGCAACACCCCGAAGAGCCGGCCGCGGGCAAGCCCCCTCTCCAGCCGCCGCGCGGCATCGGCGGTCGCGGGGCGCGCCATGCCCTTGGAGCCGGCAAGCGCCACGCGCAGCTCATCGCGGGTCCTGAGATCCGACATCACGCGCGCCGCCGCCTCCGGGCGAGCGGACAAGAATGCTTCGACCTCGATGCGGCGGGTGACGTCGACCTGGTCGTCGACATAGGCGTCGAGGTCGATATCGGTCACGGGATCGACAGTTGCGGTCATGACGGGCCTCCAACGATCCTGAGGTGGTTTTTTGCCTTCGCCGGCTCCTCCATCTCGCGCAGTGCGGCGCGCGCCCTGCCGATGCGGGACATCAGCGTGCCGAGCGGCACGCCGCTGGCATCGGCGGCCTGTTGATAGGAGAGGCCTTCGATGGCGACGAGGTGCAGCGCTGAACGCTGTTCTTCCGGCAGGCTGAAAAAAGCCTCGCGCACCTGCGCCAGGCGCACCGAATGTTCCTGTGGTGCCGGCGTGCTGCCGTCGGCCAGGTATCCAGCCTGTTCGACGCGCGACGCTTCGGACTTGCGGGACCGCATCTTGTCGATGAAGGTGTTGTGGACGATCGACAGCAGCCACGCGCGCAGGTTTCCGCCGGAGCGGAACGTGCTGCGCCGCTCATAAGCGCGCACCAGCGCGTCATGGACAAGATCCTCGGCGTCGGTGCTGTCGCGCGTCAGCGAGCGCGCATAGCGGCGCAGCGAACCGAGCTGTCCTATGATGTCAAAACGTGGCATTGACGGTTTCATGTCCTGTTTACGGAGCATGTGGGGATTTTAATCCCTGCCCTGCCAATTTTTCCCTTCGGAGGACATCGTTCGAATGTAACGATTGTTGCCGGCATCAATTTTATCATTGGTATCGGCACGATGTGCGATGCCCGGTAGATCGTGTCTACTTTACACGCCTCTTCTCCAGCTTCCGCGCCAAAGTCCGGCGGTGCATGCCCAGCCGTCGTGCCGTCTCCGAAATGTTGAAGTCGGCCTCCACCAACGTCTCGTGGATGCGCTCCCATTCGAGGTTCTTTATCGAGGTTGGTCGCTCGGCCAGCGGCACCGAAGCATTGCCTTCGACCTGGCCGAAAGCCGCTTCAATGTCGTCTGTATTGGCGGGTTTGGCGAGATACTGGCAGGCGCCGAGCTTGATCGCCTCGACAGCGGTGGCGATGCTTGCAAAGCCGGTCAACACGACGATCCGCATTTCAGGATCGTGCTCGTGCAGCGCCCTGACGCATTCCAGGCCCGAGCCGCTGGCGAGCTTGAGATCGACGACGGCATATTGGAAGGCAACGGTGCCGATCAGCGCATGCACGCCGTCGACGCTCCGGCAGCTATGCGTTTCGTAGTCACGCCGTTCGAAAGACCGGCGCAGTGCGTTGGCAAAGGCGATGTCGTCCTCGACGATCAACAGCGTGCGTTTAGTCGGCATTGTGCCCTCGCGGAGACAGAGCAGCCAGCGGCAGATGCAACGTAACCGAAGCTCCCCCCTCGGTTCTATTTCTTACGGTGACGGTACCCCCCAGCTTGCGGATGACATTGACGACCAGAAACAGGCCGAGCCCGCTACCTGGCCGGTTCTTGGT